>NZ_JBVVPQ010000016.1:145054-157542 GCF_055811695.1 Bradyrhizobium sp. MI1.3
CCGCGTCTAGCCGGGCGCCCAGTCCCGCGGCGCGGCCGCGGGCCGTGAAACGGGCCGGGGGGCCGGGTTGCGGCGCGGCCGCCGCTTCAGAAATCTACGGAGAAAGATCATGAAAGCAGCCCTTCACGCCTTGGCCGCTCCTGCACCCGCGCTACCGGCCTATGTCGCAAGCGGCAACGAATGCGCGCTGTTCGAGCATGCCTGGCGGCACCGGCTTCCGGTCCTGCTGAAGGGGCCGACCGGTTGCGGTAAGACGCGTTTCGTCGCGCATATGGCCGCGCGGCTGGGCTTGCCGCTCCACACCGTCGCCTGCCACGACGATCTCACCGCCGCCGATCTCACCGGCCGCTATCTGCTGAGAGGCGGCGACACTGTGTGGATCGACGGTCCGTTGACGCGCGCGGTCCGCGAGGGCGGCATCTGCTATCTCGACGAGGTAGTGGAAGCCCGCAAGGACGTCACCGTCGTGCTGCATCCGCTCACCGACGACCGCCGTATCCTGCCGCTGGAGCGAACCGGCGAGGAGCTCGTTGCTCCCGCGAGCTTCATGCTCGTCGTCTCCTACAATCCCGGTTACCAGACCCTGCTCAAGGCGTTGAAGCCGTCGACGCGGCAGCGCTTCGTCGCCATTGAGTTCGGCTTCCTGCCGACCGAGCAGGAGATTGCGGTGGTGTCGGCCGAGAGCGGGCTGCCGCCGGATCGCGTACGGCCGCTGGTCGCGCTTGCCGGACGTCTGCGGGCGCTGAAGGGGCATGATCTGGAGGAGGGCGTCTCGACCCGACTCGTGGTGTATTGCGCGACTTTGATTGCGGCGGGAGTCTCGATCGCCGATGCCGTGATCGCCGGCATGATCGAGCCGCTGACCGACGATTCCGACGTCAAGGCGGCGCTGCTGGATGTCGCGCGCGCCGTGATTGCGTGAGGCAGGTCCCATGCTCGACTTCCTCGAACTGGAGGAGACGGTCGGCCGCGCCTGGCACCGGATGGTCGGCGGCACCGCGAGCTATCCGGTTCACGATGATCACGCGGTCGCGCTTGCGGAGGTGAGAGGCCGGCTCGCGGTGATGTTCCGTGCGTTTGGCGGCGAGCCAGGCGTTCAGATCGCGAGCGCGGGTGCACGTAGCGCGGGCCATCGGCTCGGCTGGCGGCAGCGCATCGGCCTTGGAGACGAACGTCTCGAACAGCCGGGCCGCGACGCCGCGACCATCTTCCTCCCCGGTCGCATTGCGATATTTGCCGACCGCGACCTCAACGCATGCCTCTATCGCTGGCTTGCGGCGTGGTTCGCGGTCGCGCCGATCGAGACGATCACGGAGCATGATCCGCTGCGGCGGGACCTTCTGGTCTTGCGCCGGGCGAGCGAGACGGCGGTCTTCGTGCTCACGCAGTTTCCCGGGCTCGCCGACGATTACGCGCGGCTCGCCGCAGCAATGGCCGAAGCCCGGCCGCAACGTCCGTTGCCGCGTCTTGAGCAGGAGATCGAGCGGATCGTGCTGGCCTTGCTCGGGACCGGAAAGGCGCCCGCAGGCCAGCTGTGGCCGGCGATGATGGGGACAGGTCCGCTGCCGGACAAGGTCCCGCCCGGCTATCGCTCGGTCCTGCCGTGTCCGCTCTGGGGCGATTGCTGGACGCGCGAGTTCTCGCCCGCGCATGCTGGCGACGACGCGTGCGCGCCGGGCGCGGGGGCCGCGACCCAGGACAATCGCAAGCGCTTTGCCGTGCGCGAGCGCGAGGACAACGCCAAACGCCGCGATCCCTTCGTGCTCAACCGCTTCGAAAAGATCCTCGCGATGGCCGAGATGGTCAATGTCGACCGTCCGGCCGATGACAACAAGGACGAGGACGCGCAGAAGGCCGCCGACGATCTCGAGGAGATGACGCTGAGCCGCCGCAGCGGCAAGCCGGCGAGCCGGCTCAAATTCGATCTCGACCTGCCGCCGGAAGCTCTCGATGCCTCGCCATTGAACGCAGATCTCACTTATCCCGAATGGGACTACCGCAGCAGCTCCTACCTGCCCGATCATTGCCGCGTGCTCGCGGGCGCCGCGTCCGAGACCGGCGAGATCTGGTCGCCCGACGAGACCATGCGCCGGCATATCCGTCAGGTGCGGCGGCGCTTCGAGATCTTGCGGCCGCGCCGCGAATTGATGCGCGCCCAGGCCGACGGGCACGATCTCGACCTCGACGCGCTCGTGCGCGCGCGGTGCGATCTTCGCGCCGGCAGCGGCGGCGGTCTCGATCGCATCCATGTCGCGATGCGCCCGCAGGGGCACGATCTCGCCGTCACGCTGCTCGTCGACGTCTCGCTCTCGACGGACGCCTGGGTCGAGGGCCATCGCGTGCTCGACGTCGAGAAGGAGGCGCTGCTCGTGCTCGCGCACGGCCTGTCGGCCTGCGGTGACCACCACAGCATCCTGACCTTCACGTCGCGCCGGCGGTCCTGGGTGCGGCTCGAAACGGTCAAAGCCTTCGGCGAGCCGATGAGCGCGGCAGTGGAGCGTCGTATCGGCGCGCTGAAGCCCGGCTATTACACGCGGATTGGCGCGGCGGTGCGCCACGCCTCGGCCGAGCTCGCCCGTCAGCCGCAGCGCAAGAAGCTGCTGCTCGTCCTCACCGACGGCAAGCCGAACGATGTCGATCATTACGAAGGCCGCTTCGCGGTCGAGGACACCCGCAAATCGGTGCAGGAGGCGCGCCGGCTCGGCATCGCCGCCTTCGGCGTCACGGTGGACGCAACCGCGCAGTCCTATTTCCCGACGCTGTTCGGGCGCGGCGGCTACGCCATCGTCGGTAATATCCGCCGACTGCCCGCGGCGCTGCCGGCGATCTACCGGCAGGTGGCGCACTGATCCAGAAAAGGGTGCGGCGTTCCGGCCTTGGGTGAGCTATTGCCCACCAATTGGGTATATGATCGAATGCTGGGATGGACCAGGGCCGGCCGAAACCCGATCTGATCATCTTCGACTGCGACGGCGTGCTGGTCGACAGTGAGCTGCTGAGCTGTCGGTGCCTGTCCGATGTGCTGGCCGAATGCGGCATCGCGCTGAGCCAGGAGCAGGCGCTCGAGCTCTTTCTCGGACGCAGCATCAAGGCGGTCGAGCAGCATTATCGGGATCTCGGGCAGGTCGTGCCGGACGGCTTTCTGCCGCGCTTGAAGTCGCATGTGTTGAGCACGTTCGCCGGATCACTCCAGCCGATCGCGGGTGTGGCCGCCGTGATATCGGAATTGCGGGCACCATTCTGCGTGGCTTCGTCCAGCGACATCGACCGTGTCGCGCTCTCTCTTAACGTCACCGGCCTGCGGGCGCATTTCGGCGACCGGATCTACACGGCGCAGATGGTCAGGCACGGCAAGCCGGCGCCCGATCTCTTTCTCTACGCGGCCGAGCAGATGGGCGCGCAACCTGCGCGCACGCTGGTGATCGAGGACAGTGCGAGCGGCGTGCAGGCGGGCAAGGCGGCCGGCATGACGGTCTGGGGATTTGCCGGCGGCAGCCATTATCGCGGATGCGACGGGCAGGCTATACTGTCGGGTGCGGGGGCCGACCGGGTGTTCGCGCGCATGATCGATTTCTGGAAGGACGCCTGACGCCTGCCATGGCCGCCGAGAACGAAAAGTCCAGGCTCGATGACGCCGCGCGTGCCGGCTGGCTCTATTTCATTGCCGGTCACACCCAGGACGAGATCGCGAAGATGCTCCAGGTGTCGCGCGCGTCGGCGCAGCGGCTGGTGTCGCTGTGTCTCGCGGAACGGCTCATCACCTTCCGGCTCGAACATCCCATCGCCGCGTGCATGGAATTGGCGGCGCGTCTGAAGGAGCGTTTCGAGCTTACCCATTGCGAGGTGGTGCCGGCGGATTCCGCCGCGCCGCAGGCCACGGCGGGCATTGCCGAACGCTGTGCCAACCTGCTCGATTCCACCCTGCGTTCGGAAACCCCCGTCATCGTCGCGCTCGGGACGGGACGCGCCGTGCGCGCCGCGGTCGAGCGCGTCACGCCGATCGACCGGCCCAACCACCAGATCGTCTCGCTGGTCGGCAATATCTCCGCCGACGGTTCGGCGAGCTTCTACGACACCGTCGGCCGGCTCGCCGACCGCACCGGTGCGCGGCACTATCCGATGCCGCTACCGTTCCTGATGTCGTCCGAGGATGAGCGCAACAAGATGGTCCGGATCGAGCCGATCGCGAAGGTCAAGGCGGTCGCGGCCAAGGCGGATTTGCGCCTCGTCGGCATCGGCCAGATGGACCAGAAGGCGCAGGTCCATGTCGACGGCTTCGTGACCCGCGACGAATTGTTCGAGATGATGCGGCAGGGGGCGATCGGCGAGATCACCGGCTGGGCCTATGATTCCAAGGGTCGGCTGCTGAAGGCCGGAACCAACAAGCGCCTGACCAGCATCCCGCCGGAGGTCCCGGCGAAGACCACCACGATCGGCGCCGCCGTCGGCGCCGCCAAGGTGCCGGCGATCGCGGCGGCGCTGAATGGGCGGCTGATCAATGGCCTGATCACGGACGAGGCGACCGCAAGGGCGATTCTGGAGCGGTAGGGCGGCGATAGCGCCTCTCGCACTGCTGTCATCATCCGCGAAGGCGGATGATCCAGTACGCCGCGGCCTCGCTTAGGGCAAATCAACAGGCGGCACGGAGTACTGGATGCCCCGCTTTCGCGGGGCATGACAGCTGAGTGCGAGGCGGCAGCTCTCATCACTCCCGCATCGCAGCACTCATAAGTTGCGCGAACATCTTTGTGCCTGCTTGACAACGGCGCGCCCTCAGTCGAACATACGCCCAACGCGTGGGCATATGCTCAAAAGCGCGAGCTTAGGGAGGTCACCGTGAAACACGTCCTCGGCGCCGTCTGTGGCGCGTCTTGCCTGTTGTTGGCCGTCCCCGCGATGGCCGAAACCACCCTGACGATCGCCACCGTGAATAACGGCGACATGATCCGCATGCAGGGGCTGACGGGTGAATTCACCAAGAAGAACCCCGATATATCGGTCAAATGGGTGACGCTGGAAGAGAACGTGCTGCGCCAGCGCGTCACCACCGACATCGCCACCAAGGGCGGCCAGTTCGACGTTCTCACCATCGGCACCTACGAGGTGCCGATCTGGGCCAAGAAGGGCTGGCTGGTGCCGCTCGCCAATCTCGGCGCCGACTACGATGTCGCCGACCTCCTGCCCAAGATCAAGGATGCCGTCTCGGTCGACGGCAAGCTCTACGCCGCGCCGTTCTACGGCGAGAGCTCGATGGTGATGTACCGCACCGACCTGTTCGACAAGGCCGGCCTCAAGATGCCTGAAAATCCGACCTGGGATTTCGTCATCGACGCTGCCAAGAAGCTCACCGACAAGAGCGCCGGCGTCTACGGCATCTGTCTTCGCGGCAAGGCTGGCTGGGGCGAGAACATGGCGTTCCTCTCGGCCATGGCCAATTCCTACGGCGCACGCTGGTTCGACGAGAAGTGGCAGCCGCAGTTCAATACGCCGGAATGGAAGGCGACGCTCACGACCTATGTCGACCTGATGAAGCAGGCCGGCCCTCCCGGTGCGAGCTCGAACGGCTTCAACGAGAACCTCGCGCTGTTCAATGCCGGCAAGTGCGCAATGTGGATCGATGCCACGGTCGCGGCGTCGTTCGTCACCAATCCGAAGGACTCCAAGGTCGCCGACAAGGTCGGCTTCGCGCTGGCGCCCAACACGGGCCTGGGCAAGAACGCCAACTGGCTGTGGGCCTGGAGTCTCGCAATCCCCGCCGGCTCGAAGAAAGCGGAAGCCGCCGAGAAGTTCATCGCCTGGGCCACCAGCAAGGACTACACCAAGGTCGTCGCCGCGAAAGAGGGTTGGGCCAACGTGCCGCCGGGCACCCGAACCTCGCTCTACCAAAACCCTGAATATCTGAAGGTCGCCCCGTTCGCGAAGCTGACGCTCGCCTCGATCGACGCCGCCGATCCGAACAAGCCGACGGTGAAGCCGGTGCCCTACGTCGGCGTGCAATATGCGGCGATCCCCGAATTCCAGGGCATCGGCACGCAGGTGGGCCAGCAATTCTCGGCCGCGCTTGCGGGATCGATGACGGTCGATGCCGCGCTCACCGCGGCGCAATCTTCAACCGAGCGCGAGATGAAGCGCGCGGGTTACATCAAGTGAGCTCGATCTCTCCCTCCTGAGCTCAGACTTGCGGCCATCCACCGCTCCAGATGGATGGCCGCCTTCTTCCCGCAAGCGGAGAAGCCAAGAATGGCAACCCGGCAGACGCAGCTTCTCGCACGGACGCTCCTGACGCCGGCGGTCGGGCTGCTGTTCATCTGGATGATCGTCCCGCTCGCGCTGACGCTCTATTTCTCGACGCTGCACTACAGTCTGCTCGATCCCGGCTCGGAATCGTTCGTCGGGCTGGAAAATTTCCGCTACTTCCTCACCGATCCCGCCTTCCTCGCCTCGCTCCAGAACACGCTGGTGCTGGTCGGCTCGGTGCTGGCGCTGACCGTCCTGCTCGGAATTCCGCTGGCGCTGTTGCTCGACCAGCCCGTGATCGGCCTCAACATCGTGCGGCTGATGGTGATCGCGCCGTTCTTCGTGATGCCGACGGTGAGCGCGCTGGTCTGGAAGAACCTGCTGATGCATCCGGTGTCTGGGCTGTTTGCCTGGATCGCCTCGCTGTTCGGCTTGACGCCGATCGACTGGTTCACCGACGCGCCGCTGCTCGCCGTGATCCTGATCGTGTCATGGCAATGGCTGCCGTTCGCGACGCTGATTTTGCTCACCGCGATGCAGTCCCTCGACGAGGAGCAGAAGGAAGCCGCCGAAATGGACGGCGCCAGCGCGGTCTCGACCTTCATCTACATCACGCTGCCGCACCTCGCGCGCCCCATCACGGTGGTGATCCTGATCGAGACGATCTTCCTGCTCACCGTCTTTGCCGAGATCTACGTCACCACGGGTGGCGGCCCGGGACTGTCGACCACCAACATCGCCTTCCTGATCTATTCGCAGGCACTGATCCAGTACGATGTCGGCACCGCTTCGGCGGGCGGCCTCGTCGCTGTCGTGATCGCCAACATCGTTGCTTTTTTCCTCGTCCGTATCGTCGGTCGCAACCTGGAGGCATGAGACATGGCGCGGATGGCGACGAGGCAGCGGGTGGTGGTCTCGACCATCGGGGCATGGTTCTTCGGCTTCCTGATCTTCTTCCCGATCCTGTGGATGGTGCTGGCGAGCTTCAAGACCGAGCTCGAGGCTTTTGCGATCCCGCCGTCCTTCCTGTTCTTCCACTGGACCACGGAGAACTACGCGACCGTGCAGGAGCGCAGCGACTATTTCCTCCACGCGATGAACTCGATCATCATCGCCGGCGGCTCGACGCTCATTGCGCTTTTGATCGCGATCCCCGCCGCCTGGTCGATGGCGTTCTCGCCGACCAAGCGCACCAAGGACATCCTGCTCTGGATGCTCTCGACCAAGATGATGCCGCCGGTCGGCGTGCTGGTGCCGATCTATCTGATCTACAAGTCCTTCGGCCTGCTCGATTCCCGCATCGGCCTCGTCTTCATCCTGTGCCTCGGAAACTTGCCGATCGTGATCTGGATGCTGTTCACCTATTTCAAGGAGATCCCGCGCGACATCCTCGAAGCCGCGCGCATGGACGGCGCTACCATCGGTCGGGAACTGATTTACGTACTGACGCCGATGGCGATCCCGGGGCTCGCATCGACCATGCTGCTGAACCTGATCCTGGCCTGGAACGAGGCGTTCTGGACGCTCAATCTGTCGACCTCGAACGCTGCGCCGCTCACCACGTTCATCGCGTCCTATTCGAGTCCGGAAGGGCTGTTCTGGGCAAAGCTGTCGGCGGCTTCCACGTTGGCGATCGCGCCTATTCTCGTCCTCGGTTGGTTCAGCCAGAAGCAGCTCGTGCGCGGGCTCACCTTTGGCGCGGTAAAGTAGGAAGGGCTGCCGGATCATGGGTCAGATCACACTTCAGGATGTGCAGAAATCCTTTGGCCCCGTGCACATCATCAAGGGCGCGGACCTCGAGATTGCCGACGGCTCCTTCGTGGTGTTCGTAGGTCCCTCAGGCTGCGGCAAGACCACGCTCTTGCGGCTGATCGCGGGGCTCGAGGACGTCTCCGGCGGCAAGATCCTGATCGACGGCAAGAACGTGGTCGACACGCCGCCGGCCAAGCGCGGGCTCTCGATGGTGTTCCAGTCCTATGCGCTCTATCCGCATATGAGCGTGCGCGGCAATATCGGCTTCGGCCTGAAGATGGCGGGGCTGGCCAAGGACGAGATCAACCGCAAAGTCGAGGCCGCCGCGGCAACGCTGAACCTCACACCTTATCTCGACCGCAAGCCGCGCGAGCTCTCCGGCGGCCAGCGCCAGCGCGTCGCGATCGGGCGGGCCATCGTCCGCGAGCCCAAGGCGTTTTTGTTCGACGAGCCACTCTCCAATCTCGACGCGGCGCTGCGCGTGCAGATGCGGATCGAGGTGACGCGGCTTCAGAAGCAGCTCGGCACCACCGCGATCTATGTCACCCACGACCAGGTCGAGGCCATGACCATGGCCGACAAGATCGTGGTGCTCAACGGCGGCAAGATCGAGCAATACGGCTCGCCGCTGGATCTCTACGAGAAGCCGGCCAACCTCTTCGTCGCCGGCTTCATCGGTTCGCCCAAGATGAACTTCGTCACCGGCGAGCACGCCTTGCAGAAGGGCGCGGCAACGATCGGCGTACGGCCGGAGCATCTCAAGATCGAGCGCGACGGCGCCGGCGGCTGGCAGGGAACGATCGCGGTGGCCGAGCATCTCGGCAGCGACACCTTCCTTTATGTCGATGCCGGTCAGCTCGGCATGCTGACGGCGCGCTACATCGGTGAATTGAGCCTGCACGCCGGCGACCATGTATCGCTGGTGCCGGAGCCCGCGCGCATCCATCGCTTCGACGCGAGCGGTAACGCCATTCGGAACTGACAAGAAACGGCAAGAAAACCGGAAAGACCAAAATGTACCTGGAAAAATTCAAGCTGAACAGCAAGATCGCGTTCATCACCGGCGGCGGGCAGGGCATTGGGCTCGCCTGCGCCGAAGCGCTGGCTGAAGCCGGCGCCCGGGTCGTCATCGGCGATCGTGACAGCAAAGTCGCCGACGCTGCGAAGGCCAGCCTGAAGGCGAAAGGCTACGACATCGAGACGGCGATCATGGACGTCACCGACACCAGGCGCGTGGCGGAAGTGGCCAACGGCCTCGTTGCCCGCCACGGCAAGATCGACATCCTCGTCAACAATGCCGGCATCGCCCGCAGCGAGACACCGGCGGAGACCGTGACCGACGAGCACTGGCTCAACGTCATCGACGTCAATCTCAATGGCACCTTCTGGTGCTGCCGCGAGTTCGGCAAGCACATGCTCAACGCCAGGAGCGGTGCCATCGTCAATGTCGGGTCGATGTCCGGATTCATCGTTAACAAGCCGCAGGAGCAGTGCTTCTACAACGCGTCGAAGGCCGGCGTGCACCATCTCACGAAATCGCTCGCCGCCGAATGGGGGGCGCGCGGCATCCGCGTCAATGCGGTCGCGCCGACCTATATCGAGACGCCGCTCAACGCCTTCGTGAAGAGCAATCCGAGAATGTACGATGCCTGGATCGGTGGAACCCCGATGGCACGGATGGGGCAGGTCGAGGAGATCGCCTCGGTCGTGCTGTTCCTTGCCTCGGAGGCCGCGAGTCTGATGACCGGCAGCATCGTGCTGGTGGATGGCGGCTACACTTGCTGGTAGGCTTGCGTCAAAATTGACGAGAGCTTCCGGGGGCGACAATGCCGCGAGCGTATATCGGCGTCGATGTAGGGACCAATAGCACGCGGGCAGGGGTGTTCGACGAGGCGGGCACCTTGCTGGCGACGGCCAAACATCCGATCAGGATCTGGCATGAGGCCGGCGATGTCGTCGAGCAGTCGTCCCAGGACATCTGGGACGCTTGCACGGCGTCGGTACGGGCCGCGATGGCGGAAGCTACAATCGCGCCCGACAGCGTCGGCGGTATCGGTTTCGATGCCACCTGCTCCCTCGTGGTGCTCGACCGGCAAGGCGAGCCGCTCACCATCAGCGCCTCCGGCGACAGGCAGCGAAACGTCATCGTCTGGATGGATCACCGCGCAACGGCCGAGGCGCGACTGATCAACGAAACCGGTGATGCCGTGCTGCGCTATGTCGGCGGCTCGATCTCGCCCGAGATGGAGATGCCGAAACTGCTGTGGCTGAAGCGGCATATGCGCGTGAGCTTCGACACCGCAGGGCACTTCTTCGATCTTGCGGATTACCTGACCTGGCGCGCCACTGGCTCGTTGCAACGCTCGACCTGCACGGTCACTTGCAAATGGAACTATCTCGCCCATGACGGCGGCGGCTGGAGCGCGCCATTCTTCAAGCGCATCGGCCTGTCGGACTTCGTCAACGAGAAATACGCCCGCATCGGGACCGAGATTGTCGCGCCCGGCACGCGGCTCGGCGCCGGTCTAACCGGTACGGCAGCTGCCGATCTTGGCTTGTCACCGGGCACGCCGGTCGGAGCGTCCCTGATCGATGCCCATGCCGGCGGCATCGGCGCAATCGGCGGCCGAGATGAGTCGGACGGCGCCACAGATGTCTCCGACCGCCTTGCCTACATCATGGGAACGTCGGCCTGCATCATGGCGACGACCAAGGAGCCGTGCTTCGTGCCGGGCGTGTGGGGTCCTTATTACTCCGGCATGGTGCCGAATTTCTGGCTTAACGAGGGCGGGCAGTCCGCTGCAGGCGCTGCGATCGACCATCTTCTCAAATCGCATCCCGGCCACGCCGAAGCGAGCGCGGCGGCGCGCAGGGAGGGCCTAGACCTCATCGAGTTTCTCGAGCGCCGCATCATCGCACGCGCAGGCGGCGCCAGCCGCGCCGCGCTGCTGGCCCGCGACGTCCATGTTCTTCCTGAGTTCATCGGCAACCGCTCGCCCTACGCCGACCCTGACACGCGCGCGGTGATCGCAGGCCTCGATCTCGACACCGGCATCGCCTCGATGGAACGGCTGTTCGTCGCCGGTCTGTGCGGGCTCGCCTATGGGCTTGCCGAGGTGATCGAGGCCTTTGCCGCGCATGGCGTCCACTCCAGCATCATGATCATGGGCGGCGGCGCCAGCCGCAGCCCGCTGGTGCGGCAGATCATGGCCGATACGACTGGCCTTACCGTGGCGCTGCCGCAGACCACGGAGCCGGTGCTGCTCGGTGCCGCCATGCTTGGCGCCGTCGCCGGCGGCGCCTATGCCTCGATCGGGGAGACCATGGCAAAGATGTCGGCGCTGGGACGGAAGAGCGAGCCGACCACGCCCGACATCGCCGCCTTCCACGCCCGCAAACGCGGGGTCTACAGATTGCTGCGCGAGGTCGATCGCGGCGGCCGCGCCGCGATGCGAGTGGGAGTTTGAAAACGGATGCTGATTTCATGCGGCGATGCGCTGATCGATTTCGTCCCGACGCGAAACACCGACGGGCGCGAAGCGGTGATGCCGGCCGTCGGCGGCTCCTGCCTCAACGTCGCGATCGGCATGGCGCGCCTGGGCGCGCCGGCCGGCTTTGTCGGCGGCATCTCGACCGACCTGTTCGGGCGCATGATCGCCGACCACGCCGCTGCATCCAATGTCGAGCTCGCGCTCGCCACCCGCAGCGAACACCAGACCACGCTCGCCTTCGTTCGCATCGTCGCCGGCGAGTCGCATTACGCCTTCTACGACGCCGAGACCGCGACGCGGAACTGGACCTACCGGCGCGGCTCCATTCCGTTCGATACTGTTGAAGCCCTCCATGTCGGCTCGACCACACTGGTCAACGACCGGGGCGCGACCGAGACCAGGACCCTGATCGCGGACGCACGAGCGTCCTCGACAATCTCCTTTGATCCGAATTGCCGGCCCAACCTCGTGAAGGACAAACCGGCTTATCTCGCGCGCATGGCCGAGTTTGCGGCCAGCGCCGATCTCATCAAGATGTCGGACGTCGATTTTACCTATCTGTTCGCCGACGAGCTATATCACCAGCGTGCGAGCACGCTGCTCGCACGGGGCGCGGGCCTCGTCGTCATCACCCGTGGCGACAACGGTGCGATCGCGTGGCATGCGGGGGCAGGGCAGATCGAGGTCGCCGCCCCCAAGGTCGTGGTCGCCGACACCATCGGCGCGGGTGACAGTTTTCAGGCGGCGTTGTTGTTCGCCCTGCACAAGCAAGGACGTCTCGCCCGACAACAACTAAAGGATATCGGCGCGGACGAGCTGGGCCGCGCGCTGTCCTTTGCCGCCAATTGCGCTGGGCTGACCTGCACCCGTCCGGGCGCCGATCCGCCCTGGAGCCACGAGATCAGTTGGAGCTGGTAATTCGCTTTTTCCTTCTCCCCTTGTGGGAGAAGGTGGCGCGAAGCGCCGGATGAGGGGTTGCTTCCGCGAATTCACAAGCATGAGGTCACG
>NZ_JBVVPQ010000017.1:0-115823 GCF_055811695.1 Bradyrhizobium sp. MI1.3
GGCCAACCTGTCAGTGATGTGTCCGAACAAGCGTCAGCTATGTCTCCGGTCTAAACACTTGACCGGGCGATCCAGTATTCCAGAGACGGTTGCGATCAATCGAGAAGCCGCGGCGTACTGGGGTCGCCCGGTCAAGCCGGGCGACGACACCGCCTGTGAGGCGACGCCCTGGACCTCACACCCGTCTCGCCTCAATACCCCCGCGCCCTCGCCAGCTGCTCGGTGTGGTAATTGGCGTCGCCGAACAATTCCTCGCACACGCGCGCGCGCTTCATGAAGAAGCCGATGTCGAACTGGTCGGTCATGCCCATGCCGCCATGCATCTGCACGCCTTCCTGCACCGCGCGCGTGGCGGTGGTGCCGGCGCGGGCTTTTGCCACTGCGACGCTTGACGCCGCCTTGGCGACGTCCGTATCGAGCGCTTGCAGCGCCTTCATCACGGCGGCGCGGGTGATCTCGATGTCGACATAGAGTTCGGCGGCGCGGTGCTGCAGCGCCTGGAATTCGCCGATCAACTTGCCGAACTGCTTGCGGCTCTTGAGGTACTCGACGGTGCGGTTGAACACTTCTTCGCTCAAGCCGACCATTTCGGAGGCTACCGCGCCGCGCCCGATATCGAGCACGCCGTCGAGCAGTGCGGCGCCCTGGTCGATCTCGCCCAGCACGCTGTCGGCGTCGACCTCGACATTGGCAAGCTCGATCCGCGCCGCATTGTGCGCGTCGACCATGATGGTGCGCTCGATCGCAACGCCCTTGGCCTTGGGGTTGACCAGGAACAGCGTCAGCCCCTCGCGTTCGCCGGCCGAGCCGGCGGTGCGTGCCGCGACAATGAGAAGGTCGGCGACGTGACCGTCGACCACCAGCGCCTTGGCGCCGGACAGCCTGAAACCATTGCCGGCGCGCACGGCCTGGAGGCCGGTCTGAAGCGGGCGATGTTTTGCACCCTCGTCGACCGCAAGCGTCGCCAGCAGGGAGCCGTTGGAGATCTTCGGCAGATATTCCGACTTCTGCGCGGCATTGCCGCCACGGTTCAGCGCCGAGGCCGCGACCACGCTGGTGGCGAGGAAGGGCGACGGCATCAGCGTGCGGCCGATCTCCTCCATCACCACGCCGGCCTCGACATAGCCGAGGCCGCTGCCGCCGAACTCTTCCGGCACCAGCAAGCCGGCAAAGCCCATCTCGGCGAAGGAATGCCAAAACTCCCTGGAAAAGCCGGTGGGGTCCTTGCTGTCGCGCAGATGGCGCAAATGCGACACCGGCGCCTTGTCGCTGATCAACCCGCGCGCGCTGTCGCGGAGCATCGATTGTTCTTCGGTGAGGACGAGGGCCATGACGGGCTCCAACAAAATGCGGTTCGACTGAATTCGGTGGTTGAACCTCATGGTGAGGAGGCGCAAAGCGCCGTCTCGAACCATGCAGGCCCCACTCATCCTTCGAGACGCGGCCTGACGGCCGCTCCTCAGGATGAGGACTTTTGCTAGGCCCCCGGCAAATCCAAAATGCGCTTGGCGACGATGCCGAGCATGACCTCGGTCGTGCCGCCCTCGATTGAGTTGGCCTTGGTGCGCAGCCAGGCGCGCGGACGGGCGCCTTGCCTGGAGCGCTCGCTCTCCCATTCCAGCGCATCGACACCGCCGGCCGACATCAGGATCTCGTAACGGCGCTTGTTGAGCTCGGTGCCGTAATATTTCATTGCCGACGAGAACGCCGGATGCGCCTGCCCCGCCTTGGCGAGATCGACCGCGCGTTCGGCGCAGGCTGCAAGGGCGGCTTCATCGACGTCGAAGCTGGCGATCCGGCCGCGCAGCATGGAATCGTCGAGCCGTCCCAGCGCATCGGTGCCGATGGAATCGGCCGCGATCTGGCCTAGCGGACGGCCGACGCCGCGCTCGCCCATGCCTGATATCATCGCGCGCTCATGCTGGAGCAGATATTTCGCGACGTCCCAGCCGCGATTGACGGTGCCGACCACATGCGATTTCGGCACGCGGACATTGTCGAAGAACGTCTCGCAGAACGGCGAGTAGCCGGAGATCAGCAGGATCGGCTTGGTCGAGACGCCCTTCGAGGCCATGTCGAACAGGATGAAGCTGATGCCGTCATGCTTCTTCGCGGCGGGATCGGTGCGGACGAGGCAGAAGATCCAGTCGGCGTAATTGGCATAGGACGTCCAGATCTTCGACCCAGTGATCACGAAATCGTCGCCGTCGCTCTCGGCGCGGGTCTGCAGCGAGGCAAGATCGGAGCCGGCGTTCGGCTCGGAATAGCCCTGGCACCAGCGGATCAGGCCCCCTGCGATTTTCGGCAGGTGCTCTTTCTTCTGCGCGTCGTTGCCGTATTTCAGCAGCGCCGGCCCGAGCATCCAGATGCCAAAACTCGACAGCGGCGGGCGCGCTCCGATTCGTCCCATCTCCGCACGCAGCACCTTGTGCTCGGCGGCGCTCAGGCCACCGCCGCCGTACTCCTTCGGCCAATCGGGTACGGTCCAGCCCTTGTCGCGCATGCGCTCGAACCAGATGCGCTGCGGCTCGGACGAGAATTTTGCGTTACGTCCGCCCCAGAACACGTCGGCGTCGGACGTTGCGGGCTTGCGCATCTCCGGCGGGCAATTGGCTTCCAACCAGGCGCGCGTTTCGCTGCGGAATGTTTCGAGATCGGCGGTCTCAGTCTCGCTGGCCCTGGAGTCAGTCATGGGTCGTTTCCATCATTCAAAATCGGCTTGTTGGGCACGACTCTGGGCCAAGCTCCCGCGGAATTCAACCACTTCCGTGTCACGCATCCGCTATAGTCGCGGCCACGGCGAGCTTGAAAACAAAGAGGAAACAACAATGCGCCTGAAGCTTCTTTCGCCTGGCGAAATGAACGAGAGCCAGCGGCAGACCTATGACGAGTCGATTGCCGGCAAGCGCGGCAAGCCGCCGGCACCGATGATGGCGTGGCTGAACAGTCCCGACATGGCCCGTCATGCCACGCGGCTCGGCGAGGTCCTGCGCTACGACACGATATTCCCCGCAAAACTTTCGGAGATCGCGATCCTGGTGACGGCGCGGCACTGGACCGCGCATTACGAATGGTACGCGCACAAGCGCCTCGCGCTTGCCGGCGGCATGGACCCCGACATCATCGACGCGATCCGCGACCGCCGCACGCCTGTCTTCGACGATCCCAAGGGCAAGATGATCTACGACGTCGCGAAGTCGCTGCATGAGGGCCATGGCGTCGAGAAGGGTCTCTATGATGAGGCGGTAAAGCTGCTCGGCGAGCGCGGCGTGGTCGAGGTGATTGGTCTCTGCGGCTATTACACGCTGGTGTCGATGACGCTGAACACGTTCGAGTTCGAGCTGCCGGAGGGCGAGGCGCGGGAGCTGTCGTAAGTTGCCTATCCGGAAACGCTGGGTTTCGGGATAGGTCAGTAGCACTGTTCCGAGCCCGGGCTTATGTGGAGTCCATCAACGGAGCAGCCGCATGTCGCAGAACCAAGCCGTCGCCGCCGGCACCAGGATCGGCCACGTCCATCTCAAAGTCGCCGATCTCGATCGCGCGCTCGGCTTCTATTGCGGCGTGCTCGGTTTCGAGCTGATGCAGCGCATGGGCTCGGGCGCGGCCTTCATCTCGGCCGGCGGCTATCACCACCACATCGGGCTCAACACCTGGGAGAGCAAGGGCGGCTCGCCGCCACCGCCAGGCACGACCGGGCTCTATCACACCGCGATCCTCTATCCGACCCGGCCCGCGCTGGCGGATGCGCTGCACCGCGTGCTCTCGGCCGGCATTGCGCTCGACGGGGCGAGCGACCATGGCGTGTCCGAAGCGCTGTATTTGCGCGATCCGGACCAGAACGGCGTGGAGCTGTATTGGGACAAGCCGCGGGAGCAATGGCCGTTCGGGCCGGATGGCAAGCTCGCGATGTTTACGAAGCGGCTGGATGTGGACGGGCTGCTGAAGCAGCGGGAGGCTTAAACTCAACTCTCTCCTCGTCATTGCGAGGAGCGAAGCGACGAAGCAATCCAGAATCTTTCCGCCGTAGCAGTCTAGATTGCTTCGCTGCGCTCGCAATGACGGAGGATGTTGAAGCGACGCCGCGCCTCTACGCAGTCGTCGCATGCGGCTTCCCCCGCACCATGATCAGCGCCGCCGCTACCAGCTCCAGCGCAATACACAAATAGAACGGCAGCTCATAGCCACCGGAGAAATCGCGCAGAAAACCGACCACGCCGGGGCCGAATGCATAAGTCACCTGGTTGATCGCGGTGTTGAGGCTGATCAGCACGCCGAACGAGGCGGAATCGAATTCCTGCTGCACGATCAGCGACGGCAGCGTGATGAGATTGCCGACCGAGAAGCCGAACAATGCGCAGGCGGCGATCAGCACGTAATCATTGTGCAAATTGATGACGACGAGAAGCGCGACGGCCTGGCTCAGGAACGACAGCGCCGAGGCAAGCCGCTGATTGAGGCGGTCGATCACCAGCGAGAACAGCACCCGGCCGATCACCGCCATCGCGGTCAGCACCGCAACCGCGACGGCCGCGCGCTCGCGCCCGATCACGGGATCGAGGAACGAGATCAGGTGGACGATGAAGCCGACCTGCGCGAACAGCACCAAAGCAAAGGCAATTGTCACCGTGAGGAAGCCGACATCGCGCAACGCCTGGCTGCGAATCTGCGCCGACGATTGCGGTTTCGTTTTCGTCGCGGCGCGCCGGCCATGGAGATCGGGCGGGCGGCCGACGACAACCAGGATCACCGGCACGAGCAACGCCAGCATGGCGCCGGCGACGATAAACATCGCGCTGGCGAAGCCGACATGGCCGATCAACGTCACCAGCAGCGGCACGCCGACGATGCCGCCGAAGCTTGCGCCGTTCAGCGCGAGACTGATGGCCATACCGCGCTTGTGGTCGAACCACAGGCTGATCGTGTTGGTGATCATGGCCAGACTCGTGCCGGCCCAGCCGAAGGCGAGCACGGCGTTCGCGAGATAAAGCTGCCACGGCTCACGCACCGCGCCGATCGCGACCGCCGCGGCGGACATCGCCAGCGTCCCCGCGATCAGGCCGAGGCGCGGGCCGTATGTGTTGACGGCCTCGCCGACGAAGACGACGAGCAGCGCGCCGAACAGATAGAAGAACGTGGTGCCGGACGAGATCAGCGAGGCCGACCAGCCGTGCGCGCGCTGGAGCTCGGCGACATAGACGCTCTGGCCGTAGAAGCCGAGCCCCCAGCCGAAGGTCGCGAGCAGGAAGCAGACCGCAACGATGCGCCAGCCTTCGTAGCGGAGAGAGGACTCGTCGATCGTGGGATGTTGAGGATTGTCGAGCATGCCGCTTACTCCGTCATGCCCGGACTTGTTCCGAGCATCCTCGTTCTTCGATCCGGGCGCCCAAGACGTGGATGGCCGGGACAAGCCCGGCCATGATGACATCTAAGCAACTCGCCCCGGAAATCACTTCGGCCTGGATCGAACTATCAACGCTGCTGACAGCCTCCCGCCATCTCAGATCGCGTCCGGAAACTCGCCCATGGCCGCGTCCAGCCGCGCCTTGCGGCGGCGGGTCCAGGACGCCAGCGAGAGCACGGCGAGCCCGAGCAGCACCGGCGGGAACACCACCATGTTCACCGCGGACCAGCCGTAACTGGCGAGCAATTGGCCGGACGAGAACGAGCCGATCGCCATCATGCCGAACACCAGGAAATCGTTGAAGGCCTGCACCTTGTTGCGCTCCTGCGGCCGGTGCGTCTCCAGCACCAGCGCGGAGGCGCCGATGAAGGAGAAATTCCAACCGATGCCGAGCATGATCAGCGTGGCCCAGAAATGCATCGCGGTGATGCCGGACAGGCCGATGCCGGCCGCGCCGGCCTCCAGCAGCAGGCCGGCGGCAACAACCTTCCGCGCGCCGAAGCGGGCGATCAGCGCACCCGTGAAGAAGCTCGGCCCGTACATGGCGACGATGTGCCATTGAATGCCGAAATTGGAATCGGAAACGCTCAAGCCGCACAGCTTCATGGCGAGCGGCGCCGAGGTCATCACCAGATTCATCATGGGGTAGGAGATGACGCCGCACAGCGCCGCCGCGATGAAGCGCGGCTGGGTCACGATCTCGAGCAGCGGCCGCCCGCCGTGAAGATCGGCCGGTGCCGGCTTCGGCATGTCGACCCCGGCGACGATGCCCATCGCGATGAGCGCGACAGCCGCCTGGACCAGGAAGCTGAAGGCGAACAGATAGGGCTGCCAGACATCCATGGTCCATTGCACGAGCTGTGGACCGAGCACGCCGGCGAACACGCCGCCCGCCATCACCCAGGACACCGCCTTGGGCCGGTACGCCGCGCTGGCGCCGTCGGCGGCAGCGAAGCGGTAGGACTGCGCCACCGCGCCGTAGAGGCCGCCGAGAAAAGTCGCCAGACAGAACAACGGAAACGAAGCGTGCAGGATCGCGAAGCAGCCGAGCAGACCGGTCAGCGCGCCCACACCGGTGCCGACGATGAAAGCGACGCGGCGGCCGAAGCGGCGCGAGATCGCGCCGGTCGGCAGCGTGCCGGCGGCGAGGCCGAGCACATACATCGAGATCGGCACGGTTGCGAACGAGACGTCGGGCGCGAGCGTCGCGCCGACGATCGCGCCGGTTGCGAAGATCACCGCCGAGTTGGCGCCGGTCAGCGCCTGCGCGGCGGCAAGGCGCACCACATTGGCACGCACGCGGGCGTCGGCGGCGATCTCATTGGCTGCAGTCACATCCAGCATCGGCATTTCCGCCCCAACGGGCTTTCGAGGGGCTTCAAAGGCTTTCAAAGGCTCGCTTGATTCCCGCCACTATGGCGGGACGCGAGAGGGCGGGCAACCGGCGCAAACGGGCGCAGGCCATGCCTCTGACGCAATCGGGCCGATGATAATGGGCCGCGCACTTGACGGCTTGCGCTCGATCAAATCCTATCCGCCGCGACCTTCCGGAGTTTCGTTCATGTCCGTCGACGACAGGCCTACGCTCAGCGCTCCCGACGACGATCCCTGGCTCTGGCTGGAGGAGATCGAAGGCAAGCAGGCGCTCGATTTCGTCACGCGGCAGAACAGCCTGACGCTCGACGCGTTCGGCGGGACCGCCTTCGCGCGCGACCGCGACATGCTCGCGGCGATCTACGATCGTCCCGACAACATTCCCTATGTCAGCCGGCGCGGCGACGAACTGCACAATCTCTGGAAGGACGCCACCAACCCGCGCGGCTTGTGGCGGAAGACTTCGCTCGCCGAGTTTCGCAAATCGCATCCCGCGTGGGAAATCCTGCTGGACGTCGACCAGCTCGCGGCACGCGAAGGCGAGGACTGGCTGCTGAGCGGCATCACCACTCAGCCGGGAAGCGCGCGCGCCATTTTGAGTCTGTCGCGCGGCGGCAGCGACGCCGTCACCTTGCGGGAATTCGACCTCGGCACCAAGAGTTTCGTGGCGGACGGATTTGCGCTGCCGGAAGCCAAGGGCGGCGCCGATTGGCTCGATGCCGACACGCTGCTGCTGTCGAGCGCCCATGGCGAAGGCATGGCGACTGCTTCCGGATATTCGCGAACGGTTCGCCTGTGGCGGCGCGGCCAGCCTGTCGATCAGGCGCAAATGATCATCGAGACCACGGCCGATCATATGGCGATCTCCGGCATCGTCGACGACACCGCTGCGGCCCCGCGCAGCTGGATCGTCGACCAGATCGACTTCTTCAATCTTGCGCTCTGGCTGCGCGACGCCGACGGCACGACGACGAAGCTCGATCTGCCGACCGGCATCTGGTTGCAGGCGCATGGCGACTGGTTCGCGATGAAGCTGCGCGAGGCCTGGTCGATCGAGGGCAGAACCTATGCCGCCGACACCGTGCTCGGCATCTCGCTCCCGGCCTTCCTCGCCGGCAGCCGCGATTTCGCGGTGCTGTTCGCGCCCGAACCTCGCCGTGCCCTGCAAGGCCTGTTCTGGGCCGGGGGCAGGCTGGTGCTGTCGATCCTCGACGAGCTCCAGCCGCAATTCGAGATCTGCACGCCGTCCGCCACAAGCTGGAGCCGCGAATCACTTGGCGGCCTGCCGCAGATCGGCGTGGTCGACATCTGGCCGCTGGATCGCCATCCCTCCGAGAGCAACGGCGACCTGCTTGCCAATGTGCAGGATCCGCTGACGCCGCCGTCGCTGCTGCTCATCGAGCGCGGCGTCGCGAGCCCGATCGTGCTGAAGCAGGCGCCGAAAACATTCAACGCCGACGGCCTCGTGGTCACCCAGCACGAGGCGATCTCGATCGACGGCGAGCGCATTCCCTATGTGCAGACCGGCCCCAGCGGCGAGACCGGCGATGCGCCGGTCTATATGAGCGCCTATGGCGGCTTCGGCCTCGCCGTGAAGCCGTACTACAATTCGTCGCTCGGCAAGCTGTGGCTGGAGCGCGGCGGCACCACGGTGCAGGCGAATTTGCGCGGCGGCGGCGAATTCGGTACGCGCTGGCACGATGCGGGGCGATACGCCGGCAAGAAGCTGTCGCACGATGATTTCGCCGCCGTTGCCGCCGATCTCGTCCGCCGCGGCGTGACGACGGCAAAGCGCATCGCCGCGCAGGGCGGATCCAACGGCGGCATCCTCATCACCAACATGCTGGTGCGATACCCCGAACGTTTCGGCGCGCTGTTCTGCACCATCCCGCTGATCGACATGCGCCGCTACACGAAGCTGCTCGCCGGCGCGAGCTGGATCGCGGAATATGGCGATCCCGACAAGCCCGAGGAATGGGACTGGCTGAAGACCTACTCCGCCTATCACAACGTCAAAGCCGGCCAGCCCTATCCGCCGATCCTGATCGCCACCACGCGGCGCGACGACCGTGTCCATCCCGGGCATGCGCGCAAGATGGCGGCAAAGCTCCAGGCCATGGGCTACGAGGCCTGGTTCTACGAGCCTGAAGCGGGCGGCCACGGCTACGGCAAGGACAACAAGGAGCGCGCCGGGTTCGAGGTGATTGGCTTTCGGTTCTTGAAGGACAAGATCGGGTGGAAGGACGGCGAGGGCTGACGACCTCTTGATTGAATCAGTGGGAGCGCAGCAGGCGGTGCACCTCGCCCGCTTGCGGGAGAGGTCGGCGCGAAGCGCCGGGTGAGGGTTCTATCCTCTAGGGGATACCCCATTGCGGAGACACCCTCTCCCCAACCCTCCCCCGCAGGCGAGGGAGGGAGCGCAGCGCCGTCTAGGCTTAGCGCGAAAACACCAGCGTGAGATTGTTCGCTGGCATGTCAATGGTATCGACAAGGCGAAGACCTGCGCCGCGCGCGAGCGCCTCGACATCGGCGATGTCACGCACGCCCCAGTCGGGATTGCCTTCACGCAAGGAGGTGTCGAACACGGCGTTGCTGAGCGCGATGTGCTTGCCGCCGCGCTTGAACGGGCCGTAGAGGAGCAGCTTGCCGTCGGTCCGCAAATAGCGGCCGGCGCCGGCGAACAGACCCTCGGCGACGCTCCATGGCGCGATGTGGATGACATTGGCGCAGAACAATGCGGCAAGACTCGACGGTGCCTGCCCGCTTTTCATCTCCGGACACCAGTCCGGATCGGTGAGATCGATCCGCAGCGGCGAGCGGATGTTTTTCAGGCCTGAATGAACACGCCAGGCCTCGATGCTCTTGAGGTGGCGCTGGTTGAGATCGCTGGGCCACCAGATCAGGCCGGGCGTGTGACGGGCGAAGTAGACCACGTGCTGGCCGGTTCCGCTGCCGAGCTCGACCACGTTGCCGGTGCAGCCGGCGAGATGCTTCTCCAGCGCCGCCCAGAGCGGCTCGTGATTGCGATGAAATGCCGGTGCATCGAGCCGACCATCCGACTCGACCCGACCGCCATCCCTGCCGAATTCGACGACATATTCAGCCAAGTGAGGTCCCCTTGAAAAAACGAGAACGCGATGAAAACAGGTTGAGCGCCCAAACGCTCGGGAAACAGCCGGCCCGCGCCACAGCCCTTAACTCTCGGGCCAAATCGGCTGAACAAATAATCTCATTAGTTGCAATGGGGAAGATATTAACTTCATTTTGTCGCGTGCATAGTCTTGATTGTCAGGCGGTGCCCTTTGTGCTTTGGAAACGCTTCTATTTCGCGATCGAGACCATCGATATAACGCCTCGGAATAACGCCGTGACCGCCTTTTCCCGGACGCCCGTTCTGTTCATCTTGCTGGCCATTGCCGCCGGCCTCGCCAGCCCGGCGTGGGCGCAGTCCGCTGTGGCCGACGGCCAGAAACTCGCTTTCGACCGCGGCAAGGGCAATTGCCTGACCTGCCACGTGATCAAGGGGGGCGACCTGCCGGGAACGATCGGGCCGGAACTGAAGGACCTCAAGGCCAAGTACCCCGATCGCAACGAGCTGGCCGCGATCATCTTCGACGAGACCAAGCGCAATCCGCAGACCATGATGCCGCCGTTCGGCCGGAACCGGATTTTGACCGAACAGGAGATCAGCGCGATCGTTGATTTCCTGCAGACCCTGTGACTTCAGGCACGCCACGAGATTTGGTTGGGAGACCCGAGATGACCACACTCACCGGCCCAAGCGCGACGCGGCGCCTGATCCTTCAGGGCGCAGCCTCGGTCGCGCTGCTCGGCCTCGGCAATCTGCCGTTCGGCGCCGCGCCCGCGCGCGCTGCGGCCAACGACAAATATCCCGAAGAGGCCTTCAAGCAGAAGAGCGAGGCGGACGCCATCAAGGCGCTGTACGGCAAAACCGCCGAGCCGTCCGACAAGGTCAAGCTGGACGCCCCCGAGATCGCCGAGAACGGCGGCGTGGTGCCGATCTCGGTGGCGACGACGCTCGACAAGGTCACCTCGATCTCGTTCTTCGTGGCCGAGAATCCCAGCGCGCTGGCCGCGTCCTACAGGATTCCCGAAGGCACGATCCCTGCTGTCGCCAACCGGCTGAAGATGGCCAAGACCACCAACGTCGTTGCGATCGTGGAGGCCGACGGCAAGCTCTACAGCGCGACCAAAGAGGTCAAGGTCACCGTCGGCGGCTGCGGCGGCTAAGCGAGGAAGATCGAGATGGCATCCAGCATTCGCGTCCGCGCCACCGCCAACGGCGACATCACCGAGGTGCAGGCGCTGATTCAGCACCCCATGGATACCGGCTTCGTCAAGGACGCCAAGGGCGAGCTGATCCCGGCGCATTACATCCAGCAGCTGAAATTCGAATGTAACGGCAAGGACGTCTTCGTTGCCGATTGGGGCACCGCGATCTCGAAGGACCCCTATGTCAAGTTCAGCTTCAAGGGGGCCAAGAAGGGCGACGATCTCAAGGTCTCCTGGACGGATAACAAGGGTGCGTCGGACACGACCACCGCGAAGATTTCGTGATGAAGGCCCGCACCTCCATCCTGCTTGGTTCGTTGAGCGCCGCGCTCGTCGCGTTGGCCCTCACCTCTCCGCGCGTGGTGGCGGCCGACAAGGTCGATCCCGTCGCCGATGCCAAGGCGTTCCAGAACTTCTTCTTCCAGAAGTTTCCGACCGTGAAGCACGAAGATTTCGTCAACGGTCCTTATTCCATGAACAAGGATATGAAGCGGCAGTGGCAGGAGAAGGAGGAATTCCCGCCCTACGAGTTCGCGCTCGACGCCGGCAAGGAAATGTTCGCCACCCCGTTCAAGAACGGCAAGACCTATGCCGACTGCTTCCCGAACGGCGGCATCGGCATCCGCCAGAACTATCCTTATTTCGACGAGAAGGAAGGCAAGGTCGTCACGCTGGAGCTGGCGCTCAACCGCTGCCGCGAGGCCAATGGCGAGGCGCCCTATTCCTACGTCAAGGACGAGATGGCCTCGCTCACCGCCTACATGGCCTTCACCTCGCGCGGCAAGCCGATGGACATCAAGATCCCCGACGATCCTCGCGCGCTTGCGGCATTCGAGAACGGCAAGCGCTATTTCTACACCCGCCGCGGCCAATTGAATTTCTCCTGCGCGAGCTGCCATGTGCAGAGCCCGGGCGAGCGCATCCGCGCCGAGATCCTGGCGCCGGCGCTCGGCATTCTGAACGCGATGCCGATCTACCGCTCCGAATGGAGCGGCATGGGCACGACCAGTCGCCGCTTCGTCACCTGTAACAGCCAGACCCGCGCGGTTCCGCTGGAGCCGCAGGCGGATGAATATCGCGACGTCGAATATTTCCTGTCCTACGTCGCCAACGGCCTGCCGATATCGGGACCGGGAGCGCGGCCATGAAGCGGTCGCTTGCTCTCGCCGTGGTGCTTGCCTTGCCGCTCGCCCTGAGCCTCGCGCCGGCGGCGCGTGCGGCAAACGAGGCGGATTACAAGACGGCCTATGCCGCCGCCGAGGCCTCCTCCAAGGAGGCCGCCGGCATGCGCAACCAGTGGACCGTGACCGTCTCGACGCTGGCCGCCGCGAAGAAGGCGGCCGATGGCGGCGATTACGACCGCGCCGTGGCCGCAGCCAGGGAGGCCGAGGCGCTGGCGAAAGCGTCGATCTTCCAGGCGATTTCCGAAAAAGAAGCCTGGAAGGCGATGGAAATCCGCTAGACTGTTCGCTCCTGCAACAGCCTTGCGACCATGAGAGGGCGCGGAGAATTTCTGGATGGCGATCCGCCGCCGCGATTTCCTGAAGAATGCAGGCCTTGCTGCCGCATCGCTCAGCCTGCCACGGCTTGCGCGCGGTGCTGAGGCCGCGAGCATTTACGACCTCGAACGGTTCGGCAATGCGCGTATCCTTCACCTCACCGACACGCATGCGCAACTCAATCCGGTCTATTTTCGCGAGCCCAGCGTCAATATCGGGATCGGCGAGATGGCAGGACGGCCGCCGCATCTGGTCGGCCGCGCCTTCCTCGACCGTTTCGGCATCAGGCCCGACAGCGCGGACGCCTATGCCTTCAGCTGCTTCGAGTTCGAGAAGTCCGCAGGCCGTTTCGGCAAGCTCGGCGGCTTCGCCCATCTGAAGACGCTGATCGACCGCTTGCGCGGCGATGCCGGCGAAAAACACTCCATGCTCGTTGACGGCGGCGATCTCTGGCAAGGCACGGGACTCGCCAACATCATGCAGGGCCGCGACATGGTCGAGGCCGCAAACCTGCTCGGCATCGAGGCGATGACCGGGCATTGGGAATTCACCTACGGCGAGCAGGCGCTGCGCGACAATCTCGCGCGCTTCAAGGGCGAGTTTCTGGCGCAGAACGTCTTTCTCACGGAGGAAGCCGCATTCAACGACGCCCCCGCCTTCGACAAGGCGACGGGGCGCGTGTTCAAGCCCTCCCTGATCAAGGAGCTCGGCGGCCATCGCGTCGCGATCGTCGGCCAAGCCTTCCCTTACGTGCCGATCGCGCATCCCAAACGGTTCACGCCGGACTGGTCCTTCGGCATCCGCGAGGAGGAACTCCAGAAGCATGTCGACCGCTTGCGCGGCACCGACAAGGTCGATGCGGTCATCCTGCTGTCGCACAACGGCATGGACGTCGATCTCAAGCTTGCAAGCCGCGTCACCGGCATCGACGTCATCCTCGGCGGACATACCCATGATGCGATCCCGCAGCCCATCGCCGTGAAGAATGCGAGCGGCACGACGCTCGTCACCAATGCCGGCTCCAACGGAAAATTTCTTGCCGTGCTCGATCTCGCGCTCGAAAAAGGCAAGGTCGGCGACGTCAAATATCATCTGCTGCCGGTTTATTCCGAGCTGTTGAAACCCGATCCTGGGATGGCCGAACTGATCGGCCGGTTGCGGGCGCCCTTCGCTAACGACTGGTCGGAAAAGATCGCGACGCCCGATCGCCTGCTGTATCGCCGCGACAATTTCGCCGGCCCGGTCGACGAGCTGATCTGCAGCGCGCTGCGCACCGAGCTCGACGCCGAGATCGCGCTGTCGCCGGGCTTCCGCTGGGGCGTCACCGGGCTGTCCGGCCAGGCGCTGACGATGGAGGATTTGCTCGCGGAAACCGCGATCAGCTATCCCGAGACCTATGTGCAGGAGATGACGGGAGCCCAGATCAAGGACGTGCTGGAAGACGTCTGCGACAATCTCT
Source organism: Bradyrhizobium sp. MI1.3 (assembly GCF_055811695.1). Taxonomy (NCBI): domain Bacteria; kingdom Pseudomonadati; phylum Pseudomonadota; class Alphaproteobacteria; order Hyphomicrobiales; family Nitrobacteraceae; genus Bradyrhizobium; species Bradyrhizobium sp. MI1.3. The sequence continues at coordinate 14,027 of NZ_JBVVPQ010000017.1, forward strand.
TCAATACCGATCCCTACTACCAGCAGGGCGGCGACATGGTCCGCGCCGGCGGGCTCAGCTACACCTGTACGCCGACGGCGGCGATCGGCAGCCGCATCTCGGAGCTGAAGCTCAATGGCGGCAAGGCGCTCAGTGCCAGCCACCGCTACAAGGTCGCGGGCTGGGCCTCGGTCAACGGCCAGCAAGGCGCGCCGGTGTGGGATGTGGTGGCGAAATATCTGCGGTCCGGCCGGATGTTTCAGGAGCGGCTCGGCTCCGGCGTCACGCTAAAGGGCGTCGAGGGTAATCCGGGCATTGCAGGACAGGGATGATGCGGTCGCAAGCCCTATCCGCGATGCTACTGGCGCTGTTCGCCTGGGCGGCGATGCCGCCGGCGTTTGCGCAACAGGTGCCGCTCCAGGACAAGCCGTTCGCCGAGCACAAGATCGTGCTGCAGCTCTCCGATGGCGATGCCAGGAAGCAAGCTCTGGTGCTCAGCGTCGCCAACAATTTGCTGAAGGCCTACGACCCCGACAAGGTCGCAATCGAGGTGGTGGCGTTCGGTCCCGGCATCGATCTCCTGTTATCAGGCAGCGAGCGCCGCAAGCAGGTCGAGAGCCTGATCGCGCAAGGCGTACGCTTCGACATCTGTCTCAACACCGTCGACACGATCGAGCGAGAAACGGGCAAGCGGCCGGACTTCATCCCCGCCGCCACGCCGGTGCAGGTCGGAGTCGGGCAGATCCTGTTTCTCAGCGAGAACGGGTACACATTGGTGCGGCCCTGAGCCTTTTGTCGGGGCAAAGCGTCGCGGCACAGTCGGTGTCATCGCCCGCGAAGGCGGGCGATCCAGTACTCCGAGACCGCGAGGGATACGGAAAGGGCGCGGCGTACTGGATTCCCCGCCTTCGCGGGGAATGACAGCGGTGGCCAAGTGACGCCCACTCGCCGGTCACAGGAATAAAAATCTTCCAAATTTTCTTGCTTACACAGTGAATTGCTTCTCTTGTGAGCCCGAAATGTAGTAGAATCTCCGGGTAATTCACGCCGGGTCTTGCCATGATCTTCCGTCAGCTCTTCGACAGTGTTTCGGGTACCTACAGCTATCTCCTGGCGAGCCGCCCCGGCGGCGAGGCGCTGATCCTCGATCCCGTCCTCGAGAAGGTCGACCGCTACTGCCAGCTGCTGCGCGAGCTCGATCTCAAGCTGGTCAAGGCCGTGGACACCCATCTCCATGCCGACCACGTCACCGGCCTCGGCGAGCTGCGCGACCGCACCCATTGCATGACGGTGATGGGGGACCAGACCAAGGCCGACGTGGTGGCGATGCGGGTTGCCGACGGCGACAAGGTGACGATCGAGGGCCTGGCGCTCGACGTGATGTACACGCCCGGCCACACCGACGATTCCTATTCCTATTTGATGGGCGACCGCGTCTTCACCGGCGACACGCTGCTGATCCGCGGCACCGGCCGCACCGATTTCCAGAACGGTTCTTCGCGCGCGCAGTATGAGTCTATTTTCAATCGGCTGCTGAAGCTGCCCGACGAGACCATGGTGTTCCCAGCGCATGACTACAAGGGCGACACCGTCTCCACCATCGGCGAGGAGAAGCGCTACAATCCGCGGCTCCAGGTTCGCTCGGTCGACGACTATATCGAGCTGATGGCCAATCTGAAGCTGCCCAACCCGAAGATGATGGACGTCGCGGTGCCCGCCAACATGCATGTCGGCCTGCACCAGGAGGAGCTGGAGAAAGAGGGCCGCGCGCTCCGCGCCGTCGAGGCGATCCGCAGCCTCGGCCGTCCCGATATCCTGCTGGTCGATTTGCGCGAGACCAATGAGCGGATGAAGCACGGCATGCTCGAAGGCGCGTTGCATACGCCCTATCCGTCCGTCGAGGACAGCCTCAAGCCCGGCGGCATGCTGCGCGAGGTCGCGGCCGCCACCGGCCGCCGCGTCGTGTTCTTCTGCGCCTTCGGCGAACGCTCGGCGATGGCCGTCGCCGCCGCCAAGGAGGCCGGGCTCACCAACACCGCCCACATCGCCGGCGGCATCGACGCCTGGAAGAAGGCCGGCGGGCCGGTGGTGCACTGACGACTTGAGATAAGTCAGGAACCGCACATATCTTCCGGATAGGATCGGCCGCAGCATCACCATCCGGGACCAGCCATGGCCAAGATCGGCAAGCCGAGCGCGCCGCCCAAAATTGCGGACGACACGCCAGCAAAAGACAAGGCGAAGAAGCCTCCGCCTCCGCGCGACACCGAAGACGATGATTACGAAGACGGCGACATCGCGACACCAAAGCGAGACCGCTACGGGCCGGATGACGAGCCGTTTTGAGGGCTCGGCTCTTGCCTCGCTCTCAACTGTCGTCCTGGCGAAAGCCAGGACCCATACCGCGTGATCTCTCGATCGTGGATGGTCGCAGTACCGGACCACGAGTTTTCGCCAAACTGCTTCCTGGGGTAATGGGTCCTGGCTTTCGCCAGGACGACGGCGGGGAATCTCCCACCCACACTACCTGCCATGCGCCTGCGTTCATGGACAAATAACCGCTCTGCCCGATAGTTTGCGCGTCTCCAAAGGACGTGAAACGGAACTGCAATGGTCGACGTTCTCGCCGCACCGCAACAAGGCAAGGCGGACAGCGCGCTACGCACGCTGACGGGAATCTCGATCGCGCATTGGGTCAGCCATTTCCATCTGCTGGTCCTGCCGATGCTGTTTCCGTTCCTCAAGAATCAACTCGGCGTCGGCTATGTCGAGCTCGGCTTTGCACTGACCGTGTCGGCCGTGGTCTCGGGGCTGACGCAGGCGCCGACCGGCTATCTCGTCGACCATTTTGGTGCGCGAAGAATCCTGCTGGGCGGCCTCACGCTTGGCGGCCTCGCGCTGATCCTGCTCGGCCTGCACCTCAGCTATGCCTCGCTGATCGCCTGCGCCGTGCTGCTCGGGCTCGCCAACAGCGTCTACCATCCCGCCGATTACGCCATTCTCGCCGAGCACATGGACGAAGCGCGGATGGGCCGTGCTTTCTCGATCCATACCTTTGCCGGCTATTTCGGCGGCGCGGTGGCGCCGGCGATCGTCGCCGCGCTGGTCACCGTATCTGGCGGTGCCGGCGCGCTGATCGCATCGGGGGCGATCGGTGTTCTGGTCGCGCTGCTGCTGGTGACGATGAACATTCCCGATGCCGGCGCGCACAAGACGAAGCCGGGCACCGAGAACGCACCAAAACAAGCCGTGATCACGCCGGCGCTGATCACGCTGACGGCGCTGTTCATGCTGCTCAGCCTGTCGGTCGCCGGCATCAACAATTTCGGCGTGGTGGCGCTGATGAGTGGCTACGGCGTGACCTATTCCGCGGCCAATGTCGCGCTCACCGCGTTCCTCGGTGCAAGCGCCGCCGGCGTGCTCGCGGGCGGCTTTCTCGCCGACCATACCGAGCGCCACGGCTATGTCGCCGCCGCCTGCTTTGCCGCGAACGCGGCGATCGTGCTGCTGATCGCGCTGGTCACGCTCCCGGGCTGGGCGCTGACCGCCACGATGGCGGCCGCGGGTTTCCTCTCCGGCGTGATCGCGCCCTCGCGCGACATGCTGGTGCGCAATGCAGCACCTCCCGGTGCTGCGGGGCGCGCCTTCGGCATCGTCTCCACCGGCTTCAATCTGGGCGGCATCGTCAGCCCGCTGCTGTTCGGCTGGATCATGGACCAGAGCGCGCCGCATTGGGTGTTCGGGGCGTCCGTGATCTTCATGGTCGCGACCGTGGTGCTGTCGCCGTTCACGGAGCGGAAGCGGCCAATCGCTGCTTGAGCAACAAGCTCAATTGTCGCCCCGGCCTTGCGCGCAATTGCGCACAGGGGCGGGGATGACGTTGTGATTGGGTTGACCGAAGTGGCCCCTTACGTCGGCGATACCGCGCCCTTCAGCGCGCTGGCCTGCGGCGCGGCGGTGCCGGTCAGCCTGGCGCGCTCGGTGTTCGGCCACAGCAACAACAGGCCAACCACACCGGAGCCGACCATCACCACCGCATTGATGGTGAAGCCGGTCATGTAGCCGTCCAGCATGCTGCCGGCGCGCTGGATCACGGTGCCCATCACGGCGGGCGCGATGATGCCCGAGAGCGTATAGAGCGCGCCGTAGATCGCGAGGATCGCGCCGCGCTGCGACGTCGGCGTGAACTCGCCGAGCATCGGCGGGCAGACCACGTAGATCGCTCCGCACAAGCCCGTTCCAACCACAAGCAAGGTGAGCTGAAAGCCCGCGCCCTGAACATGCGGCATCGCGGCCAGGATCAGGCCACCGATGACCAGCGGCACGGAGCCGAGCACGCCGCGTGCGACGCGGGTGGTCGAGCCGCGGGCCATCATCAGTTGCGAGATCCAGCCGGTCAGGATCACAATGGTGGCGCCGAACACCCAGGGCAGGGTCGAGATCCAGCCGGCCTGGCTCTGCGAGAAGCCGAGGCCCTTGATGATGAACGGCGTGAACCAGGTCAGCCCGAGCGACAGCGCCCAGTAAGCACCGAAGGTCGCCGCGACGCAGCCGAGGAAGGTGCGCGAGGTGAGCAGCTGAAGGTAGGGAATCTTCGTCTCGGCCGCAGCCTGAGCCTGTGTGTCCTCCAGCGGGCCTTCCTTGCCGAATGCGAGCCAGGCGCAAACCCAGATCAGGCCGACGACGCCGAGCGCGCCGAACGCATAGTGCCATGAATGATTGACGATGATCCAGTTCAGCGCCGGCACAGCGAGGATGACGCCGAAGGTCGAGCCCTGCGACAGGATCGCGGTCGGCAGCGTCCGCTTCTCGTCGGGAAACCATTTGTAGATCGCATGCGCAGCGACCGAGAAGGCCGGGCCTTCGCCGGCGCCGAGCACGATGCGGCAGATCAGGAGCGTGGTGAAGGAGACGGTGCCGACCATCGGAAACTGCGCGAGCGCCCAGACCACCGCGAGCGCGAGCAGCACCCAGCGCGTCGGCACCTTGTTGACGATGAAGCCGACCACGATCGCAGAGATCGAGAACAGGAAGAAGAACGACGAGCCGAGCAGACCGAACTGCTCGGGCTCGAGCTTCAGCTCAGTCATGATCGGAACGCCCGCGAGACCGACGACGATCTTGTCGGCGAAGTTCACCAGCATGAAAAGAAACAGCAGAAATGTAACGGTCCAGGCGCCCTTAGGCGTTCCAGTCGTCTTGCCCGCCACCTCGGGCGTTCCCTGAGCGCTCATCATTCTCCCCGTCGTCCGTTTTTGGCACTTTTTTGATGTAGTCCTCTTAGGAGCTAACAACGGCTTCAAGACCAACGCAACCCGGCATTTCCGCAGCAGGTGTGCTACGCAGCAATTCCAGTAATTCCGTCCGGCGCCATTCATCGTGCTGAGCATCCGAAACCTCTCCAAGACGTTCTCTTCGGCCGGTGAGCCGGTCCATGTGCTGCGCGGCGTCGATCTCGACCTCAAGGCCGGCGAACGCGTCGCACTGACCGGCGAGTCCGGCAGCGGCAAGAGCACGCTGTTGCACCTGATCGCAGGGCTCGATGCCGCCGATAGCGGCACGATCCGACTGGAAGATACCGAGGTCACCAAATTGTCCGATGCGGGACGCGCCGGCCTGCGGCGCGACCGGATCGGCCTGGTGTTTCAACAATACAATTTGATCCCGAGTCTGTCGGTCGGAGACAATCTGGTGTTTCAGGCGCGGATCGCCGGCCGGTACGACGCAGCTTGGTATAAAGAGCTGATCGAGCGTCTCGGGCTTGGCGGCCTGCTCAAGCGTTATCCAGAACAATTATCAGGCGGACAGCAGCAACGCGTCGCGATCGGCCGGGCGCTGGCGACAAAGCCGTCGTTGCTGCTGGCGGACGAGCCGACCGGCAATCTCGACGAGGCCACCGCCGAGGACGTGCTTGCCCTGACGCGCGACCTCGTCACGCGCACCGGCTGCGGCTTTCTGATGGTGACGCACAGCCTGCATCTGGCCGCGACACTCGATCGCCACGTCAATCTGCATGCCGGGCGGATCGCATGAGGCGCGCGCTCTGGGTCCTCGCCGTGCTGCTCAGCCATTGGCGGCGCCACAAGATGCAGTTCGCGACGCTCCTGATCGGGCTGATCGCGGCGACCGCGCTGTGGAGCGGCGTGCAGGCGATCAACCAGCAGGCCCGCAACGCCTATGACCGCGCCGCGGCAACCTTCGGCGGCGCGCGCACGCCGATGCTGGTCGCGCCTGACGCCGCGACTTTTCCGCAGGAGCTGTTCGTCAAGCTCCGCCGCGCCGGCTGGCCGGTCTCACCGATGCTGGAGGGACGCATCCAGGTCAACGGGCGCTCGGTCCGGCTGCTCGGCATCGAGCCGGTGACGCTGCCGGTCGATGTCGGCAATGCACCGCGCCTAGGCGCCGCCGATCTGAGCAACTTCATCGCGCCGCCGGGCCAGACGCTGGTGGCACGGGAGACGCTGAACGATTTGCAGGAGCAGGAGGGCGCGGCACCAGCGATCAGCAGCGGCGCAAAACTGCCGCCACTGCGCGTGCTGCCGCAGCTTGTGCCCGACGTGCTGGTGGTCGATATCGGCGTGGCGCAGCGGCTGCTGAACAAGCCGGAGCAAATCTCGCGACTTCTGATCGGCAAGCCCAGGGGCAAGCCCGCGCCATTGGCGAGCGTCGTCGGCGACCGCTTGCAGCGGGTCGAGCCCAATGCGGAGACCGAGCTGGAGCGCCTCACCGACAGCTTTCACCTCAATCTCACTGCGTTTGGCCTGCTGTCGTTCTTCGTCGGTCTTTTCATCGTCAATTCTGCCGTCGGTCTCGCCTTCGAGCAGCGGCTGCCGATGCTGCGCACGCTGCGGGCCTGCGGTGCCTCGGCGCGACTGGTCAACACCGTGCTGGTGGTCGAACTCGTGGCGTTGTCGCTGGTCGCAGGCCTGATCGGGCTTGCCTGCGGCTATTTCATTGCGGCTGCGCTCTTGCCCGACGTCGCGGCGTCCCTGCGGGGACTCTATGGCGCGCAAATCCCGGGGCAGCTCAGCTTGCGACCCGAATGGTGGCTCGCCGGGATCGGCATCAGCATTGCCGGCGCGCTGGTGGCCGCGGCGACCAGCCTGATCAAGGCTGTCAGGATGCCGGTGCTGGCGACCGCGCAGCCGCGCGCCTGGCAACAGCGGCAGCGCCGTTGGCTGATCCTGCAAAGCGGGGCTGCCTGCGCCGTGTTCGCGGTCGCGCTGTTGCTGCTCCAGTACGGGCAATCGTTGATCGCGGGCTTTGGCGTGCTGGCAGCGCTGATGCTGGGCGCCGCGTTGATCCTGCCGGCCTTCCTCGACATCATCCTGCGGACCGGGCAGCGTTTCGCGCGACAGCCGCTCGCCCTGTGGTTCTGGGCGGATAGCCGGCAGCAGCTCTCGGGATTGTCGCTGGCGCTGATGGCGCTGCTGCTCGCGCTCGCCGTCAATGTCGGGGTATCCACCATGGTGGAAACGTTCAGCCGCACTTTTGTCGGCTGGCTCGACGGGCGGCTCGCAGCCGACGTCTACATCAGCGCCTCCGACAATGCGAAAGGCGTCGCGATCCGCAATTGGCTGAAGGAGCGCAGCGATGTCCAGGCGATCCTGTCGGGCGGACGCGCCGAGGCGCAGGTTCAGGGGCAGCCGGTGGAACTGCTCGGCCTGCCCGATCATGCACTCTATCGCGAGCGCTGGCCGCTGCTCGAAGCCGCGCCCCGTGCCTGGACACAACTCATACCCGGCAATGCCGCGTTCATCAGCGAGCAGCTGAGCCGCCGCCTCAACGTCCGCGTCGGCGACGTCATCGACGTGCCGGCGCCGGGCGGGACCTGGCAGCTCGACATCGTCGGCATCTATGCCGACTACGGCAACCCCAAGGGCCAGCTTGCGGTGAATGTCGCGGCGCTGATCCGGCAGTTTCCGCAGACGCCGCAGACGCGCATCGGCCTGATTGTCGCGAAGGAGAATATCCCCGGCCTGATCATGGCGCTGCAGAAGCAGTTTGCGCTCGACGATCGCAGCGTCGCCGATCAGGCGACGGTGAAAGCGGAGTCGATCCGGATCTTCAACCGCACCTTTGCGGTGACGTCGGCGCTGAATGCGTTCACGCTCGGCGTCGCTGGGATCGCGCTGCTGACCAGCCTTCTCACGCTGGCGAATTCGCGCCTGCCGCAGCTTGCGCCGCTCTGGGCAATCGGCATCACGCGGCCCCGCCTTGCCGCGATCGAACTGACCAAGACGCTGTCGGTCGCGCTGTTCACGTCACTCCTGGCCGTGCCGCTCGGGCTGTTGGTGGCGTGGTGCCTGATCGCGATCGTCAATGTAAAAGCGTTCGGCTGGCGGCTGCCGTTCCATGTGTTTCCGTTGCAATTGGTCGAGCTGGTCGCGGTCGCGCTGTTCGCCTCGTTGCTTGCCGCGCTGCTGCCAATGATACGGCTGGCGCGGATGCAGCCGGCGAGCCTCGTCAAGGTGTTTGCCAATGAGCGCTGACAGCATCTCGCGACGCACCTTCGCCGGCGGCATCGCCGCGCTGGTGGCGACCCGCCGTGCGGGCGCGCAGGGCTATGCCGGGCTCGGTGAAACCGCCGACGGCTTTGCGAAGGTCGAGCCGGGAAAGACGTTCTCCTTCCCCGCCGATCACGGCCCGCATCCGGAGTTTCGCATCGAGTGGTGGTATCTCACGGCGAATCTCGTCGACAGCAGCGGCGCGGCTTGCGGCCTGCAATGGACGCTGTTTCGCCAGGCGACGCAGCCGGGACCGCAGGGCGAGGGCTGGGCCAACCAGCAGGTGTGGATGGCGCATGCGGCGGTGACGCGGGCCGACACCCACCGCTTCAGCGAGCTGTTTTCACGCGGCGGCGTGGGACAGGCCGGCGTCACGGCGAAACCGTTCTCAGCCTGGATCGACGATTGGGCGATGAACGGATCCGAGCGCACCGAAGATCGCGCTTTGGCGCCGCTGACGCTGAAGGCCTCGGGCGCCGACTTCAGTTACGCGCTGACGCTCGAGGCCGATCGTCCCGTGGTGCTGCAGGGCGATCGCGGCTACAGCCGCAAGTCGGAGCGCGGACAGGCCTCCTACTATTACAGCCAGCCGTTCTATCGCGCCCGCGGCACGCTCACCATCGATGATAGGCCGGTCGATGTTTCCGGCCAGGCCTGGATGGACCGCGAATGGAGCAGCCAGCCGCTCGACACCGACCAGACCGGCTGGGACTGGCTGTCGCTGCATCTCGCGTCCGGCGACAAGCTGATGCTATACCGGCTGCGGCAGAAGGACGGCATGGACTATCCATTCGGCAACTGGATCAGCGCCACAGGCGACACGCAGATGATCGTGGGTGCCGATATCCGGATGATTCCGAAAGCGACGGCTGAGGTGGCCGGGCGCAAGCTGCCGGTGGAGTGGCAGATCGCGATCCCCTCGCGGTCGTTCTCGATCCAGTGCAAGCCGCTCAATCCAAAGGCGTGGATGGGGACCGGTTTTTCCTATTGGGAAGGGCCGATCAGCTTTACCGGCACGCATGACGGCGTTGGCTATCTCGAGCTGACCGGGTATTGAAGCGCAGCGTCCTCCAAGGAATCCGTTATGTATCACCTCACTGCCCTCGTCACGCTGCTGACGATCCTGTTCTACTTCTTCATCACCATCAACGTGTCGCGCTCGCGCACCAAAACCGGCGTCAAGGCGCCGGCGATGGCGGGCCATCCGGATTTCGAGCGCGCGTTCCGGATCCAGATGAACACGCTGGAATGGATGCCGATCTTCCTGCCGTCGCTCTGGCTGTTCGCTATCTATATCAGCGATTCCGGCGCGGCGGCGATCGGCGCGCTCTGGATCGTCGGCCGCATCGTCTACTTCATCGGCTATTCGAAGGGCGCAGCAAAACGCGGCCCGGGATTTTTTATTCAGGGTATCGCGGCCATTGCGCTGTGGGCCGGGGCGCTGGGAGCGGCGGTGCTGCGGCTGGTGTGAGGTAGCCGACATGCGTCCACTTGCCCCGCCGTCGTCCTGGCGAAGGTCAGGACCCATAGCCGCAGGGCGCAGCTATGGGCACGATGGTGGCGACAGCTTGTTTCAACAAGTCGCTATCGGGGTAATGGGTCCTGGCTTTCGCCAGGACGACATCGCGCTTTTTAAGCCGCCGTCATCCTATTTCGTCAGCGGACAGCCGCTCTCCTTGGCCGTGAAGAACGCCTTCTCGCCGGGAACGACCGCGAGCTGCTTGTAATAGTCCCAGGGCTTCTTCGATTCCGAGGGCTTCTTGACCTCGAACAGATACATGTCGTGGACCATGCGGCCGTTCTCGAGCACCTTGCCACCTTGCGCGAAATCGTCGTCGACCGGCAGCTCCTTCAGCTTCTTGGCGACTGCATCCGGATCCTTGCTGCCGGCGGCCTTGACCGCCTTGAGATAGCTCAGCGTTGCCGAATAGGTGCCGGCCTGGATCATGTTCGGCATCCGGCCGGTGCGCTTGAGAAAGCGTTCGCCGAGATGGCGGGTGCGGTCGTTGATGTCCCAGTAATAGCCCTCGGTCAGCACCAGGCCTTGCGCGGCCTGCAAGCCGAGGCCGTTCACTTCGGCGAGCGTCATCAAGAGGCCCGCGAGCTTCTGGCCACCGGAGACGATGCCGAACTCGGACGCCTGCTTGATCGAGTTGGTGGTGTCGAGGCCGGCATTGGCAAGGCCGACGATCTTCGCCTTCGAGCTCTGCGCCTGGAGCAGGAAGGAGGAGAAGTCCGAGGAGTTGAGCGGCACGCGCACCGAACCGAGCACCTTGCCGCCATTGGCGGCGACGATCTCGCTGGTGTCCTTCTCCAGTGCGTAGCCGAAGGCGTAGTCCGCGGTGAGGAAGAACCAGGTGTCGCCGCCGGCCTTGGTCAGCGAGCCGCCGGTGCCGACACCGAGCGCGCGGGTGTCATAGGCCCAGTGGAAACCGTAGGGCTGGCAGGCATCGCCGGTGAGGCGCGAGGTCGCAGCGCCGACGACGATGTCGATCTTCTTCTTTTCCTTCGAGAGCTCGTGGATCGCGAGCGCGACCGATGAGGTCGTCAGCTCCGTGATCATGTCGACGTTCTCGACGTCGTACCAGCGCCGCGCGATCGAGGTCGCGAGATCCGGCTTGTTCTGATGGTCGGCGGTGACGAGCTCGATCTTCTGGCCGAGCACCTCGCCGCCGAAATCCTCGATCGCCATCCTGGCGGCTTCGACCGACCATTTGCCGCCGTAATCGGCGTAGACGCCGGACTGGTCGTTGAGGATGCCGATCTTGACGCCTTGGGCGGAGGCCGGCGCGGCCAGCAGCAAAGCCGAAATTGCGACAGCGGCCAAAAGGGCTGATTTCATGTGTTAGCTCCCAGCAGTTTTCTGTTTTGAAATCGCGCGGATACTAGTGAAGAACCCCGCGCCTGCCCATCCATTTCGGCCTAGGCCGTTAGTATGGGCGCGGCCATTTTTGATGAATTGCCGTCGTCCTGGACAAGCGAGCGGAGCGAGCGCTGATCCAGGACCCATTACCCCAGGGAGCAGTTTGGCGAAGTCTCGGAGTGAGCAGCTCGCACAGCAACCACTCCCTGGGGGTAATGGGTCCTGGCTTTCGCCAGGACGACATGGAGAGGAATTAAGCCAGCGCCTTCGGCTTGCCCTCGTTCTTCCCCTCGGCCAGGTTCCGCACCACGACGTAGAAGATCGGCGTGAACAACAGCCCGAACAAGGTGACGCCGATCATGCCGAAGAACACGGCGACGCCGACGGCCTGCCGCATCTCCGAGCCGGAGCCGGACGAGATCACCAGCGGCAGCACGCCGAGGATGAAAGCGAAGGACGTCATCAGGATCGGCCGCAAGCGCAGGCGGCAGGCGTCGATCACGGCCTCCAGCCGCGGCTTGCCTTCATTCTCGATGTCGCGGGCGAACTCCACGATCAGGATCGCGTTCTTCGCCGCCAAGCCCACCAGCACGACAAAGCCGATCTGGGTGAGGATGTTGACGTCCTGCCCCATGATGCGCACGCCGATGGTGGCGGCCAGCAGGCACATCGGCACGATCAGGATCACCGCGAACGGCAAGGTCCAGCTGCCATATTGCGCGGCGAGCACGAGATAGACGAACAGCACGCAGATCGGGAACACCAGCAGTCCCGCATTGCCGCCGGTGATCTGCTGATAGGACAGATCGGTCCATTCGAAGGTAAAGCCGCTCGGCAAGGTGTCGTCGGCGAGCTTCTTGATCGCGTTGAGCGCAGTGGTCGAGCTGGTACCCGGGGCTGGCTCGCCCTGGAGCTCGGATGCTGCATAGAGATTGTAGCGCGCGACGCGGTCAGGGCCGGAAACATCCTTGAAGTCGACCACGCTGCCGAGCATGACCATGTCCCCGGAGGCGTTGCGCGTCCGCAGCCGCGCAAGATCGCTCGGCTCTTTCCGGAACGGGAAGTCGGCCTGTGCGGTGACGTGGTAGGTGCGGCCGAACAGGTTGAAGTCGTTGACATAGGTCGATCCGAAATAGGTCTGGATCGTGTCGTTGATGTTGGCGATGGGAACGCCGAGCTTCTGCGCTTTGGTGCGGTCGATGTCGACGAAGAGCTGCGGCGTGTTGGCCGAGAACGGCGAGAACACCGTGGGAGCGAGCAGCGACGGCGATTTGCGCGCCGCGGCGACCAGCTCGTCGGTGGCCGCGGCGAGCAGCTCCGGCCCGCGTCCCTGGCGGTCCTGGATGCGGATGGTGAAGCCGCCGCCGGTGCCGATGCCGGGCACGGCCGGCGGCGGAATGACAATGATGAACGCGCCCTGGATTGCAGCGAGCCGCTTGCGCAGCTCGGCCGTGATGGCGTTCGCAGTCAGCCCCTTTTTGATCCGCGCCTCTGGCTCGTCGAAAACAGGGAACAGCGCCGCTGCATTGCCTGCCTGCGTGCGCGTCGCGCCGGAGAAGCCGGCGAAAGCGGCAACGCGGATGATACCCGGCGTATCCAGCGAGATCCGCTCGATCTCGCGCACGACCTCGGTGGTGCGTGCCAGCGACGCCGCGCCCGGCAATTGCACGGAGATGATGACGTAGCCGCGGTCCTGCGCCGGAATGAAGCCTTGCGACGTGGTCCCGATCAGCCAGCCGGCGCTGCCGATCAGCACGACGTAGATCAGGATCATCACCGCCGAATGCCGGATCACGAAATTGGCGAGGCCGGCGTAGCCATGCGCGAGACGGTCGAACACGCGGTTAAACACGCCCGTGAAAGCGTTCCAGCCGCGTGCGAGAAAATTCCAGCGCGCCGGCGGCCGCTTCTCCTCGTGCGGAACGAGAAGAAGCGAGGCCAGCGCCGGCGACAGCGTCAATGAGCAGAAGCAGGAGATTGCGGTTGCGACCGCAATGGTGACGGCGAATTGCTGGAAGAACTGACCGGAAATTCCGCCCAGAAACGCCGTCGGGACGAATACCGCGCAGAGCACCAGCGCGATCGACACCAATGCGCCGCCGACCTCCTCCATGGTCTTCAGCGCGGCGTCGCGCCGGCTCATGCCGTGCTCGAGATGCCGCTCCACATTCTCGACCACCACGATGGCGTCGTCGACCACGATACCGACGGCGAGAACGAGACCGAACAGCGTGAGATTGTTGATGGAGAAGCCGAGCGCCGCCATCACCGCGAAGGTGCCGACCAGCGACACCGGGATCGCGATGATCGGGATGATCGCGGGCCGCCATCCTTGCAGGAACACCAGAACCACGATGACCACGAGCAACATGGCCTCGTAGATGGTCTTGATCAGCTCATGGACGGACTGCGCGATGAACTCGGTCGGGTTGTAGCCGATATTGAAGTCGAGGCCTTTCGGGAAGGTCTCCTTCAGCTTCGCCATCGTGTCCGAAATGTTCTTCGCGGTCGCGAGCGCATTCGATCCCGGCCGCTGCGTCACCAGCATCGCGACCGCCGATTTGCGCAGCAGGAAGCTGTTGGTGGAGTACGCGAGAGCACCGAGCTCGATACGGGCGACGTCGCGCAGGCGTACCGTGCGGCCGTCGGAGCCGGCCTTGATCAGGATGTCCTCGAACTGCTTCTGGTCTTTCAAACGCCCTGTGAAGGTGAGGTTCGGCTGGAAGGCGCGGTCGGCGATCGGCGGTTCGGCGATCTGGCCGCCCGCGATCTGCACGTTCTGCGCGCGGATCGCGGCGAGCACTTCGGCCGAAGTCAGGCCGAGATTGGCGATCCGGTCAGGATCGAGCCAAAGCCGCATCGAATAATCGCGCGCGCCGAAAATCTGGATGTCGCCGACACCGTCGATCCGCAGCAGCTGGTCGCGAACCTGGAGCAGCGCATAGTTGGAAATGTAGAGCTGGTCGAACGTGTCGTCGGGCGACAGCATGAACACGACCATCAGGATGTCGGGCGAGTTCTTGCGGGTGACGACGCCGTTGCGCTGCACTTCGTCCGGAAGTTGCGGCTGCGCGATCGCGACGCGGTTCTGCACCAGCACCTGGGCCTTGTCGAGGTCGGTGCCGAGCTTGAAAGTGACGGTGATGGTGAGCTGGCCGTTCGAGGTCGCCTGGCTGTAGAGATACAGCATGTCCTCGACGCCGTTGATCTGCTGCTCGATCGGAGCGGCAACGGTGTCGGACACGGTCTGCGCGGAGGCGCCGGGATATTGCGTAGTGACCACGACGGTCGGCGGCACCACTTGCGGATATTCGGAGACCGGCAGCGTGGTGTAGGCGAGCGCGCCGACGATCAGCAGCACGATCGACAGCACCATGGCCAGGATGGGCTGGTTGATGGAGAGACGGCCAAGATTCATGATTTGCCACCGGCGGGCGCTGGTGCCGTCTGCGGAGCGACCTTGGCACCGACGCGGGCGCGCTGGATGCCGTTGACGATGACGCGGTCGTCCGCCTTCAATCCCTCGCGGATCACGCGCAGGCCCTCGTCGAGCGGCCCGAGCGTCACGGGACGCGCCTCGACGGTGTCGTCCGGCTTGACCACGAACACGATCTTGCGGGACTGGTCGGTTGCGACCGCGACGTCGGGGATCAGCAGCGCCTCATAGGGCGCGCTGCCGATCAGTCTGATGCGCCCGAACTGACCGGGCAGGATCGAAAGATCGGTGTTCTTGACCACGGCGCGGCTGCGTAGCGTGCCGGTGGAGACGTCGAGGCGGTTGTCGAGGAAGTTGATGGTACCCTCATGCGACGGCTTGCTCTCGCCGGCCAGCGTCACCTGCACCGGGTTCGCCGTGTCGCGCGAGCTCGGGCGCTTACCTTCGAACCACAGCTTGCTGTATTTGATGAAGGTTGCCTCATCCATGTCGAAATAGACGTAGATCGGATCGAGCGCGACGATCGAGGTGAGCAGCGTCGAGGAGCCGGTATCGCTGCCTTGCACCAGATTGCCGGGGCTGACGAGATGGCGGCTGACGCGGCCGGTGAGCGGCGCGGTCACATGGGTGAATTCGATGTTGAGCCGCGCGGCCTTCAGCGCGCCAGCGGCCTGCGTCTCCGCGGCGTGCGCGGCCTGTAAGGCCTGGCGTCGCTGGTCGACGGCCTGCTCGGAGACCGCGCTGGTCTGCACCAAATTGAGGCCGCGGTCGAGCTCGCGCTTGGCAAGCTCCACCTTGGCGCGCGCATCGGAGAGCTGGCCGTCTGCCTGCTCGGCCACCGCCTCGAATGGACGCGGGTCGATGACGTAGAGCAGATCGCCCTGATGCACGATGGCGCCGTCCTGGAATTCGACGGAGTTGACGAAGCCGCCGACGCGCGGGCGGACCTGCACCTCCTCGACCGCCTCGAAGCGGCCGGTGAATTCGTCCCAATCGGTGACGGTGCGCTTGACCGGCTGGGCGACGGTCACCGGCGCCGGCGGGGGAGCACTCGCTTGCGAGGCCGGCTGGCCGCAGCCGGTGAGCGCAAAGGCCGCGGCGAGAAGGCCGACCATGGCGTAAGGCCGAGGCGAAACGAAATCGTGCGTTTTGACAAATTGCTCGCTTCCGTCCGGTCCAGTCATCCCAGGTCCTCGCATAAAAACCACGGTAATAGCAGGGTACGCCCGTACCCGCGGGCGCCACAAGATGGGTTTCAATCATGAACTCTTCAAGACCAAAGCGCGGGCAATGCTCGGAGGAATGCCCTGGCCGGATGACGGGTTGACAGGGCTTGTTTGCCTCTCCCGGTAAACCGCAAGGCAATCGCATATGGATTTCACGAGGAGCGCGGGCTTGCTCCCCTCTCCCGCTTGCGGGAGGGGCCGACGCGCCCCGGGCGATGCGCAGCATCGTCCCGCGCGCGGCGGGTGAGGGCTCTCACCACGCAGGGACATCCTCCGCAATTCTCGACAATCCCGACGCGGAGACACCCCCACCCCAGCCCTCCCCCGCAAGCGGGAGAGGGGGAGGAGAGAGCGACAGCGTCTTCGCGCATGACGAATGCCGCCAGCGCGGTTAGACTACCCCCACAAAAACAAGACGAATTGTCCGGGGAGGACAGACGTGCATCAGGGACGTGTCGTTTACGGCGCGATCGAGGAAGTCGTGTTCGGCCACCCCGCGGCCGAGGCCGTGGTCGCCCAGATGGACCGGCTGGGGACGCGCCGTGCCTTCCTGATGGTGTCGGGCACGCTGAACCGGCAGACCGACGAAATCGCGAAGATCACACAAGCCCTGGGCACAAATTGCGCGGGCGTCTTCGATGCCATGCCGGCGCACACCCCGCGGGAGGCGGTGATCGCCGCCACCAATGCGGCGCGCGAGGCCGGCGCCGACCTGATCGTCACCGTGGGCGGCGGCTCGATCACCGACGGCGCCAAGGCGGTGCAGCTCTGCCTCGCCAACGGCATCGACGATGTCGACGGCATCGAGCGCATCCGCGTGCACAAGGGCGTCGCGCCGGAAATGACGGCGCCTGTCGTGCGCCAGATCAGCGTGCCGACCACGATCGCCGGCGGCGAGTTCAGCGCGATCGCTGGCGTCACCGACCGCAGCACGCACGTGAAGCAGATGCTGCGCCATCCGCTGACGGTGCCGCGCGCGACCATTCTCGACCCCGCCATCACCGTGCACACGCCGGAATGGCTGTTCCTCTCGACCGGCATCCGCGCCATCGATCATTGCGTCGAGGCGATCTGCTCGCCGGAGACGCATCCCTATGCCGACGCGCAGTCGGTCAAGGGCCTCGCGATGCTCGCCGACGCGCTGCCACGGGTGAAGGCTGACCCTGCTGACCTCGATGCGCGCATGGATGCGCAGATCGGCACCTGGCTGTCGATGGGCGCCCTCGCCGCCGGCGTGCCGATGGGCGCAAGCCACGGCATCGGCTACGTGCTGGGCGCGGCCTTCGACGTGCCGCATGGCTACACCTCCTGCATCATGCTGCCGGCCGTGATGCGCTGGAATGCGCCCGACAATGCCGAGCGCCAGATGATCGTGGCGGCCGCAATGGGCTTTCCGGGTCACAAGGCGGCCGACGTGCTCGATGCCTTCATCCGCTCGCTCGGCATGCCGCGCAGCCTCGCCGATGTACGCGTCACGCCGGAGCATTTCGACGCCATCGCCGAACAGGCGATGCGCACACCCTGGGTGCCGCGCAACCCGCGCAAGATCGACGGTCCCGCGCAGGTGCGCGAAATCCTGCTTCTTGCCGCATGATCTAAAGCCGGAGGACCGATGTATCCAGGTCAGCATGCCCGCCTGCGTCCGCTCCAGCCCGCCTTCATCATGGCGGCGAGCGGCGAGGCCGTCACCTATCGCGAGTTGGAGGCGCGCAGCAATCGTCTGGCGCATCTGTTCCGCAGGCACGGCTTGAAGCGGCTCGACCACTACTCGATCTTCATGGAGAACAATTCGCGCTATCTCGAAGCCTGCGGCGCCGGCGAGCGCTCCGGGCTGTACTACACCTGCATCAACTCCTTCCTGACGCCGGGCGAGCTCGCCTATCTCCTCGTCAACAGCCAGTCGAAGATCCTGATCACGTCGATGGCGAAGCTCGACATCGCACGGGAGGCGATCAAGGCCTGCCCCGATATCAGGCTCTGCGTCGTCGCCGACGGCCCCGGCGAGAGTGACCGTATCGTCGGCCTCGCCGAGGTCACGGCCGATCTGCCGACGACGCCGATTGCAGATGAATGTCTGGGTACCGCGATGCTCTATTCATCGGGCACAACGGGACGGCCGAAAGGCATTTTGCGGCCGCTGCCGGAGGAGCCACCGAAGCACAATCTGCCGCTGTTCGATTTCCTGACCAAGCTTTGGCACTATCGCGAGGGCATGGTCTATCTGTCGCCGGCGCCGCTCTATCACTCCGCGCCGCAGGCCGCGGTCAACCTGACAATCCGGATGGGCGGCACCGCGATCATCATGGAGAATTACGATCCCGAGCGTTACCTCCAGCTCGTCGAGCAATGGGGTATCACTCACACGCAGCTGGTGCCGACGATGTTCTCGCGCATGCTGAAGCTGCCGGAGGAGGTGCGCACGCGCTACGACCTTTCCTCGCTCGAGATCGCGATCCATGCCGCCGCGCCCTGCCCGGCGCTGGTGAAGGACGACATGATCAAATGGTGGGGACCGATCATCCACGAATATTACGGTGCGACCGAAGGCCTTGGCTTCACCGCCTGCGACAGCGCGGAATGGCTGGCCCATCGCGGCACCGTCGGCAAGGTGCTGCTCGGCGACCTCCATATTCTCGACGAAAACATGAAGCCATGCCCGACAGGCACGCCGGGTCAGGTCTGGTTCAAGACGGCCTCACCGTTCGAATATTTCAACGACCCGGAGAAGACCAAGGAAGCGCGCTCGGCCGACGGCAGCATGAGCACGGTTGGCGACGTCGGCTATGTCGATGCCGATCGGTTCCTGTACCTCACCGACCGCGCGACTTTCATGATCATCTCCGGCGGCGTGAACATCTATCCGCAGGAATGCGAAAATCTGCTGATCACCCATCCGAAGGTCGCGGACGCCGCGGTGTTCGGCGTGCCCAATCCCGATCTCGGTGAAGAGGTGAAGGCGGTGGTGCAGCCGATGCCCGGCGTCGTGCCGGACGAGGCGCTCGTCGAAGAGCTGATCGCGTTCTGCGGGGCGTCGCTGTCACGGCAGAAGGTGCCGCGCTCGGTCGATTTCGAGAAGGAGTTGCCGCGGCTGCCGACGGGGAAGCTGTACAAGCGGCTGCTAAGGGACCGGTATTGGGGGAACAAGGCGTCGCGGATTGTGTGAAGTCGCAGCTGTCGTCCTGGCGAAAGCCAGGACCCATACCGCGTGATCTCACAACTGAAGAAGGTAGCAATCCGGAGCGGCCAATCTTCGCCAAACACCTCCCTGGGGTGTTGGGTCCTGGCGTTCGCCAGGACGACGCCGGAGGGACTTCTCACAATTTGTGAGAGAACCGCCCCTGCGCCCGCCGTCATCCGAATTGCCGAGAGGCCCTCCGTCCTTGCCGGTTGCCTCACCGCGCCTGCGTCGCTATCGTCCTGACAAACAGGCCAAAAGGCCGAAAAGACTAAGTCCAGGGAGGACGAGGATGCGGAGCGTACGGGCGCTCGCCGCGACGGCGGCGCTGTCTTTGCTGGCGTTTTCGACGATCGCATCGGCCGGCGAACCAAAGCAGGGCGGGATCCTGCGGATGTATCACCGCGACAGCCCGGCCAATGCGTCCATCCTGGAGGGCGCGACATATTCGATCAACGTGCCCTTCATGGGAGTGTTCAACAATCTCGTCATCTACGACCAGCACATTGCGCAGAATAGCCCTGATACCCTGAGGCCAGAGCTGGCCGAGAGCTGGTCCTGGAGCGGCGACAACAAGAAGCTGACCTTCAAACTGCGCCAGGGCGTCAAGTGGCATGACGGCAAGCCGTTCACGTCGGCCGACGTCAAATGCACCTTCGATCTCCTGATGGGCAAATCGCAACAAAAGCTGCGGCAGAATCCGCGCAAAGCCTGGTACAGCGAGGTTAACGATGTCACGCCGAACGGTGATTTCGAGGTCTCCTTCGATCTGAAGCGGCCGCAGCCTTCGCTGCTGGCGATGCTCGCATCCGGCTATACGCCGATCTATCCCTGTCACGTCTCGCCGGCGGAGATGCGCACCCATCCGGTCGGAACCGGCCCGTTCAGATTCGTCGAGTTCAAGGCCAATGAATCGATCAAGCTGACGCGAAACCCGGACTATTGGAAGAAGGGCCTGCCCTATCTCGACGGCATCGAGTACACGATCATCACGAACCGCTCCACCGCGATCCTCGCCTTCGTCGCCGGCAAGTTCGACATGACCTTCCCGACGCACATCACGATCCCGCTCCTCAAGGACATCAAGTCGCAGGCGCCGAACGCCCTCTGCGTCGTCGAGCCGACCAACGTTTCGACCAACATCATCGTCAATTCGGCGTCCCCGCCGTTCGACAACATCGACATCCGCCGGGCCATGGCGATGGCGCTCGACCGCAAGGCCTTCGTCGACATCCTGTTCGAAGGCCAGGCCGATATCGGTGGCACTATGCTGCCGCCGCCGCAGGGCATCTGGGGCATGCCCAAGGACAAGCTGGAGACCATTCCAGGCTATGGCCCGAACGTGAATGCGAGCCGGGATGAGGCCAGGAAGCTGATGCAGAAGGCGGGCTACGGTCCCGACAAGCACTTGGCGGTGAAGGTCTCGACGCGCAATCTCGCGGAATATCGCGATCCCGCGGTGATCCTGATCGACCAGCTCAAGAGCATCTATATCGACGGCGAGCTCGACGTCGTGGAAACCGCGAACTGGTTCCCGAAGGTTGCACGCAAGGATTACATGCTCGGCCTCAACTTGACCGGCAATTCCGTCGACGATCCTGACCAGTCTTTCTACGAAAACTATTCCTGCGGCTCGGAGCGGAACTACACCAATTATTGCAACAAGGAGATCGAGAAGCTGTTCGACCTGCAATCGCAGGAGATCGACGTCGGCAAGCGCAAGCAACTGGTCTGGGACATCGACAAGAAGCTGCAGGAGGATGTCGCCCGCCCGATCATCTTCCATGCGCGGGCCGGCACCTGCTGGCAGCCTTATGTCAAGGGCGTGACGATCATGTCGAACAGCTCCTATAACGGCTTTCGCTACGAGGACGTCTGGCTCGACAAGTAGCGCGCAAGACTGACGACTAGCGGCTCGACAGGAGGGCGCGGGATGTTTGCCTATCTGGTGCGGCGCCTGTTTCTGATGCTCGTGACCCTGTTCGGGATCTCGGTCGTCATCTTCTTCCTGCTGCGTATCGTTCCCGGGAATATCGTCGACATCCTGTTTGCCGCGGCCGGCTATGTCGATCCCGCCGACAAGGCCAATCTGGAGAAAGAGCTCGGCATCGACCAGCCACTGGTGGTGCAATATTGGCACTGGATCAGCGGTTTTCTGCGCGGCGATTTCGGCTACTCCTATGTCTCGGAGAAGCCGGCGCTTCAGGAAATCCTGCCACGGATTCCGATCACCGCACGGCTCGCCGGCCTGGCGCTGTTGTTCTCGGCGTCGATCGGCATTCCCCTGGGCGTGATCAGCGCGGTGAAACAGGGAACGAGGCTCGATTACGCGTTGCGTGTGGTGAGCCTGAGCGGATTGTCGCTGCCTTCGTTCTGGCTCGGCCTGCTCATCCTCACCGCCTCGGTGGCGATGTTCAACCAGATGCCGATCTTCAACCCGAATCCGGCGACATGGCTGGAAGCCTTCGCGACCTACGCCGTACCCGCCGCCGCCGTCGGCTTCCGCAGCGCGGCACTGACCATGCGGATCACGCGATCCTCGATGCTGGAGGTGTTGCGGCAGGACTATATCCGCACCGCGCGTGCCAAGGGCGCATCGGACGCCGCCGTGAACTATCAGCATGCGCTCAAGAACGCGATTTTGCCCGTCATCACCGTGATCGGCATCGAGGCAGCGTTCCTGATCGGTGGCCTTATCGTGACGGAGACCGTGTTTAACATCCCCGGCGTCGCCCGCTTCCTGGTCGAGGCTATACGCTGGCGCGATTATCCGATCGTGCAGAACCTGGTGATGCTGATTGCCATCGTCGTGGTGAGCGCGAATTTCATCGTCGACATGCTCTACGCCGTGTTCGACCCGCGTATCCGGTACACGGATTAGGAGAGATTGTTGGCTGCGATCGACTATGACGTTGAACTGAGGCGCGCCGGGGCGCACGCGACCGTCGGCTGGCGCCGCGTGCTGTTTTTGGCGCAGCGGCATGTGCTGGGTGCGGCCGGGCTCGTCATCATGACCCTGTTCGTGTTCACCGCGATATTCGCCGAGTTCATCGCGCGTTACGATCCGCTGACGATCGACGCCGCCCGGGCACTGGCGCGTCCAAGCCTGACCCACTGGATGGGCACGGACTCCTTCGGCCGCGATGTCTTCAGCCGCATCATTCATGGCGCGCGGATCTCGCTCACGGTCGGCATCGGTTCGACGGCGCTCGGTGGCTCGATCGGAGTGATCGTGGGCCTCACCTCCGGCTATCTCTCCGGCTGGGTCGATCTCGTATTCCAGCGTGTGTCCGACGTTCTCCAGGCGCTGCCGCTGCTGGTGCTCGCCCTGATCATGACCGCAGCGCTTGGGCCGTCCTTGCCGAACGTCATCATTGCGATCGCCATTCCGCTGATCCCGACCGTCTCGCGCGTCATCCGTGCCAACACGCTGGCGCTGCGCGAGCTGCCATTCATCGAGGCCGCCAAGTCGATCGGCATGAGCGAGGTACGCATTGCGCTCCGCCACGTGCTGCCGAACACGCTGGCGCCGTTGATCGTGCTTGCGACCGCCCAGCTCGGCTCGACCATCCTCACCGAAGCCTCGCTCTCCTTCCTCGGCCTCGGCATTCCCGAGCCTTACCCGTCGTGGGGCCGCATGCTCTCGGAATCCGCCGCCGAATATGTCCGCACGGCGCCCTGGCTGGTGATCTTCCCGGGCATCGCCATCAGTCTCGCGGTGTTCGGCGCCAATCTGTTCGGCGACGCCTTGCGCGACATCCTCGATCCCCGGCAGCGCGGCTGATGGCTGATAAATCCGATCTCGTGCTCGAGGTGAAGAACCTGAAGACGGTGTTCTTCACCAACTCCGGTCTCTTCCAGGCCGTTGACGATGTCTCCTTCACGGTGATGCGCGGCGAAACCCTGGCGATCGTCGGGGAATCTGGCTGTGGCAAGAGCGTCACTGCACTATCGCTGATGCGGCTGGTGCCGGATCCGCCCGGCCGCATCGTCGGCGGCTCCGTCATGCTTGAAGGCACTGATCTTCTGACGCTGGACGAAGCAGAGATGCTGGCTGTTCGAGGCAACCGCATCTCGATGATCTTCCAGGAGCCGATGACCTCGCTCAATCCGGTGATGCGAATCGGCGACCAGATCGTCGAGGCCGTGCGGCTGCACCGGAAGATGTCGAAGCGAGAGGCTCAGGATGTCGCAGTCGAGATGCTGCGCCTGGTGCGCATCCCCGAGCCGGCGCGGCGCGCGCGGGAATATCCGCACCAGCTCTCCGGCGGCATGCGCCAGCGCGCCATGATTGCCATGGCGCTGGCGTGCCGGCCGGCACTGCTGATCGCGGACGAGCCGACGACCGCGCTCGACGTCACCATCCAGGCGCAGATCCTGGCGCTGATCCTGGAACTCCAGAAGGAGCTCGGCACCGGCCTCGTGCTGATCACGCATGATCTTGGTGTCGTCGCGCAGACCGCACAGCGCGTCATCGTGATGTATGCGGGACGGAAGGTCGAGGAAGCGAGCGTCGAGGCACTGTTCGCCGCGCCAAAGCATCCCTACACGCGCG
Source organism: Bradyrhizobium sp. MI1.3 (assembly GCF_055811695.1). Lineage (NCBI taxonomy): Bacteria > Pseudomonadati > Pseudomonadota > Alphaproteobacteria > Hyphomicrobiales > Nitrobacteraceae > Bradyrhizobium > Bradyrhizobium sp. MI1.3. Next base: position 37,768 of record NZ_JBVVPQ010000017.1, read on the forward strand.
GATTGATGGCATCGATCCCGACGGTGCCAGCGCCGGGCGTCGCCGCGCCGGCGCGGCTGAACGAAATTCCCGGCACGGTCCCGTCGCTGGTGCGGCTGCCAAAGGGTTGCGCCTTCGCGCCGCGCTGCAAGCTCGCGATCAAGCGCTGTGAAGCCGAATATCCGCCGCTCATCGATTGGGGCGGCGGCCATCTCGCCGCCTGCTGGCGCGCGGCCGAGATTGCGGAGGTCGCATGACCGAGGTGCTGCTCGAAGTCACCGATCTCAAGAAGCACTATCCGGTGCGCGCCGGCGTGTTGCGCCGACAAATCGGCACAGTGCATGCAGTCGACGGCGTCTCGTTTTCGGTTGAGGTGGGCGAGACGCTGGGCCTCGTCGGCGAATCCGGCTGCGGCAAGTCGACAGTGGCGCGCAGCGTGCTGCGGCTGGTCGAACCGACCTCGGGCCAGATCCGGCTCGAGGGCGAAGACATCACCCATCTCTCCAAGTCCGCGCTGCGGCCGCACCGCCGTTCGATGCAGATCGTATTCCAGGATCCGTTCGCCTCGCTCAACCCGCGCATGACCGCAGGCGACATCGTCGGCGAGCCGCTGTTCGTGCACGGGCTCGCGACCGGGAAAGCGCTGGAGGCGCGTACCGCAAACCTGTTCGAGCAGGTTGGCTTGCGGCCCGACCAGATGCGCAACTTCCCGCACCAATTCTCCGGCGGCCAGCGCCAGCGCATCTGCATCGCTCGCGCGCTGGCGCTCGGGCCCCGCCTGATCGTCTGCGACGAGCCGGTCTCCGCGCTCGACGTCTCGATCCAGGCGCAGGTGATCAACCTCCTGATCGATCTGCAACGGCAGCACGGTTTCTCCTATCTTTTCATCGCGCACGACCTCGCCGTGGTCGCCCATATCAGCCACCGCGTCGCCGTGATGTATCTCGGTCGCATCGTCGAGATTGCAGACAAAGACGAGCTGTTCCGCAATCCGCGGCATCCCTACACACAGGCCCTGCTCGCCTCGGTGCCGGTCGCCAACCCCCTCGCCAAAAAGCTCGTGCCGCTGGTCGACGGCGACGTGCCAAGCCCGGTCAATCCGCCGCCGGGATGCGCGTTTCACACCCGCTGCCGGTTTGCGATGGAGCGATGCAGGATAGAGCGGCCGGTGTTGGTGGATGCCGGTGACGGGCACCGGGTGGCGTGCTTGCTCAACGAAGGGACGGGGCGACCAAATGCGACGCCGTAGGGTGGGCAAAGCGAAGCGTGCCCACCATTCAATCGCAATCGCCGCACGATGGTGGGCACGGCGCTGCGCGCCTTTGCCCACCCTACGATAGCTACACTTGCCGCTCTACCCAGCCCCGATCTCGGCGACAATCTTCCCCGTCGTCACCTGCTCGCCCTCGGCGACGTCGATCGCGGCGACGACGCCATCGATGCCGGCCTTGTGGACGTGCTCCATCTTCATCGCTTCCAACGTGAGCACCGGCTGACCGGCGGTGACGCGGTCGCCCGGCTTGACCAGGACGGCAACGACGCGGCCGTTCATGGCGGCACGGACCTTGCCGTCGCCGCCGTTGCTTGCGGCCGCCTTTGGCGCGGCGAGCGTGAGATCGGCGGCAGCGACCGGGATCCCGCGGCGCTGGACGTACAGCCGGTCGCCGTCGCGCAGGAATTTCGCGCTGTCCGTCACGCCGTCATGGCGGAAGCGGATCACGTCGAAATCGAGCTGGTCGATCTCGAACTTGTCCTGCCGGCCGTCGCTGCCAACAATGTAGCTGCCATCGCGTTCGCGCCAGAGTTCGAGCTCATACCCATGGCCTGCGATCTCGATCTTCGCCGGTAGCGGGAACGTTGCCGCGAGGCTCCGTCCGCGGCGCCACGCCGGTGCCTGCGGGTTCGTGACGTAGAGCAGCAGGCCGGCCAAAGCGATATCGAATGCGGCGTCCGCGCGCGGCGCCAGCAACTCGTCGCGGTGCGCGCCAATGAACGCCGTGGTCGCCTCGCCTTTGGCGAAGCCGGAATGACGCAGGCATGCCATCAGGAAGACCTGATTGGTGGTGACGCCGAAAGCGGTGAGCTGCTCCAGGCCGACGATCAGGCGCGCCCTCGCCTCCTCGCGTGTCGCGCCATGGCCGATGACCTTGGCGATCATGGAATCGTAGAACGGCGGAATCTCGGAGCCTGATTGCAGCGCGTGCTCGACGCGAATGCCGTCAGGCACCTGCCAGCGCGCCATGCGCCCGGACTGCGGCATGAAATCATGCGCGGCATCCTCGGAGCACAGCCGCACCTCGATGGCGTGGCCTGTGAAGTGAATGTCTTGCTGCTTGACCGACAACGGCTCGCCGCGCGCGACGCGCAGCTGCAATTCGACGAGATCGAGCCCGGTGATCGCCTCGGTCACGGGATGCTCGACCTGGAGGCGCGTATTCATTTCCATGAAATAGAATTCGCCGCTCGCGTCGAGCAGAAACTCCAGCGTGCCGGCGCCCTCGTAGCGCAGCGCCTTCACCGCGGCGACCGCGACCTCGCCCATCTTTCCGCGCAGTTCCGGCGTCACTGCGGGCGACGGTGCCTCCTCGATCAGCTTCTGGTGCCGCCGCTGCACTGAGCAGTCGCGCTCGCCAAGATGGATGGCATTGCCATGGCTGTCGCCGAACACCTGAATTTCGATGTGACGGGGATTCTGGATGGCGCGTTCGAGGATCACCGTCGGATCGCCAAACGCCGCCTTCGCCTCGGACCGCGCGCTCCGCAGTGCGTCGGGGAACGAATTGGCATCCGCCACGAGCCGCATCCCGCGCCCGCCGCCGCCGGCGACCGCCTTGATCATCACGGGGAAGCCGATCTTCTTGGCCTCCACGAGCATCACCTCGTCGCCCTGGTCTGCGCCCTGATAGCCGGGCACGACGGGGACGCCGGCCTTTTTCATGATCTCCTTGGCACCGGCCTTGTTACCCATCGCCTCGATCGCCTGCGGCGAGGGGCCGATGAAGACGAGCCCGGCATCCTTGCAGGCCTGCGCAAACTCCTCGTTCTCGGCGAGGAAGCCATAGCCGGGATGAACGGCATCCGCGCCGCTGGCCTTTGCGGCCGCAACGATCGCGGGAATGTTGAGATAGGACTGCGCCGGCAGCGGCTCGCCAATGCGTACGGCCTGATCGGCCTGTTGCACATGAAGCGCATTGCTATCCGCATCCGAATAGGCCGCGACGACGCCGAGGCCGAGCCGCCGCGCGCTGCGCATCACCCGCAGCGCGATCTCGCCGCGATTGGCGATCAGGACCTTGAAGAACGGCCGGTGCTGCGTTGAACCGTTCCTCATGGGCGAGCCACCGAAAACTGCATGCGTTGGGGTGTGCGCGCGTCGCCCTCGCGGCAGATGGCGAGCACTTCCGACAGCACCGCGCGGGTGTCGCGCGGATCGATCACGCCGTCGTCGAGCACGCGCGCGCTGGTCGAGAACACGTCCATCTGGCCGTCGAACACGCCGATGATCTGCGCCTTCATCGCATCGAGCTTTTCTTTTTCGACCGGCTTGCCGCGGCGGGCTGCGGCGGCTTCGGTGACGATCGCCATGGTCTCGGCGGCCTGCTCACCGCCCATCACGGCGGTCTTGGCGTTGGGCCAGGAGAAGCAGAAGCGCGGATGGAAGCCGCGCCCGCACATGCCGTAATTGCCGGCGCCGAACGAAGCCCCGCAATAGATGGTGATCTGCGGCACCGTCGCCGACGTCACCGCCTGGATCATCTTGGAGCCGTGCTTGATCATGCCGGCTTCTTCGTAGGATTTGCCGACCATGTAGCCGGTGGTGTTGTTCAGATAGAGGAGTGGCGTGCGGGTCTGGCAGCAGGCCTGGATGAAATGCGTCGCCTTGTTGGCACCCGCCGGATCGAGCGGGCCGTTGTTGGTGACGATGCCGATCGCCTGGCCCTCGATGCGGGCATGGCCGCAGACGGTGGCCGGGCCGTAGTTCGGCGCCATCTCGGTAAAGTCGGAATCATCCACGATGCGCGCGATGACCTGCTTCATGTCCACGGAGCGCTTGTGGTCCATCGGCATGATGCCGAGCAGCTCGTCCGGGTCGTAGCGCGGCGGCTTGTATTGCGCGGCTCCCTTGTCCGGCCGCTCCCATTCCAGCGCCGCCATGATCTCGCGCGCGATGCGCAGGGCGTCGCGGTCGTCCTCGGCAAGATAATCGCCGAGACCGGAAACCTGCGTGTGCATCTCGGCGCCGCCAAGCTCCTCCTCGGTCGCAATCTCGCCGGTGGCGGCCTTTAGCAGCGGCGGCCCGGCGAGGAAGGCGCGGGTGCGGCCACGGACCATGACGATGTAATCCGACAGGCCGGTCTGATAGGCGCCGCCGGCGGTCGAAGAGCCATGCGTCACGGTGACGACGGGCAGCCCGGCCGCCGAAAGCCGCGCGAGGTTGCGAAAGATGTTGCCGCCACGGACAAAGTCTTCGACGCGGTAGCGCAGGAGATTGGCGCCTGCGCTCTCAACCAGCTGGACGTAGGGCAGCTTGTTCTCCAGCGCGAGCTCCTGCACCCGCAGCGTCTTGTCCAGGCCGTAAGGTTGAAGCGCGCCGGCATCGATGCCGGAATCGTTGGCGCTGACCATGCAGCGGATGCCCGAGACGAAGCCGATGCCGGCGATGACGCCGCCGCCGGGCACGCTTTTGTCCGGATCTGAGACGTCGAACATGTAGCCGGCGAGCGTGGACAGCTCGATGAAGGGCGCGCCAGGATCGAGCACCAGCGCGACGCGCTCGCGCGGCAACAGCTGGCCGCGCTTGTGGAAGCGATCCTTCGCCGCGGCCGACGCCGCACGCGTGCGCTCTTCCAGCGCGCGCATGCGGTCGATCAGGCCGAGCATGCCGTCGCGGTTGGCGCGATAGGCGGCACTGCCGGGGGAAATGGTGTTTTCGAGAATGGACATGATTATTTCCTACCCGTCATTGCGAGGAGCGAAGCGACGAAGCAATCCAGACTGCCTCAACAGAAAGATTCTGGATTGCTTCGCTTTGCTCGCAATGACGGCTGGGGCTACATTCAGCGATTCGTCCCAAAAATCTTCCGCGCTTCCGCCGGGCTCGCGATCTCGCGGCCCGCACGACGGGCGCAGGCGGCGATGGCCTCGATCAGCTGGCCGTTCGACGTCACCTTCTTGCCGTCGGCGAGATAGAAGGCATCTTCGAGACCGGTGCGCAGATGACCGCCGAGTTCGGCGCAGCGCTGGTGCAGCGGCCAGATCTCTTCGCGGCCGATCGCGGTGACCTGAAAATGCCCTTCGGGACGCTTCAGCTTGATCAGGATCGGCAACAGATCGGGATCCGACGGCATGCCGGAGGCGACGCCCATCACGAAATTATATTCGAGCGGGCCCTTGTACATGCCGACCTGGCGGTACATGCCGACACAGCGGACGATACCGACGTCAAAACATTCGAATTCGGGGATGGTGCCGACCGCGTTCATGACGTCGAGGTAATCCTTCACCTTCTCGACCGCATTGTCGAACATCATCGGCGGCCAGGCCCAGCTATTGTCGGCCTTCACCTTCAGATAGTTCAGCGACCCGGCATTGCAGGCGGCGATCTCCGGCCTGGTCTCGCGGATGCAATCCAGGGCACCGCTGTAGTTCGGCCCGGAGACGCCCGAGGTGTGGTTGATGATCACGCCGGGGCAGGCTTCGCGGATCGCCTGCTGGATCTCCTTGCTGACGCTGACCTCCCAGGACGGCAGATGCCCCTTGTCCGGTGCCTGCTGGCGCAGATGGATGTGCATGATGGACGCGCCGGCATCGAACGCAGCCTTGGCCTCGCGCGCCATCTGCTCGGGCGTGACAGGCACGTTGTGCTGCTTCGGGTCGGTGAGCACGCCGTTCAGCGCGCAGGTGATGACAGCCTTGTCGCTCATGCCTTGAATGTCTCGCACGTTGATAGTTCAACGTTTGCGATCATGTGATGGGCGGCATGCGGCTTCTTGCGCGGAGAAGCTGGAAAACGAGATGCCGTAGGGTGGGTTAGCCGAAGGCGTAACCCACCTCTTAAGCTTCCTCGGAGGCAGAATTGGTGGATTACGCCTTCGGCTAATCCACCATACGAAGCGATCAACTCGCCTCCGCCAGCCTCACCGTCTCGGTGCTGCGATAAATCGCAAGATCCCGCGAGCCGACGAAGATCGCGCGCGGCTTCAGGCCGTAGAAGCGGCGGATCGAGTGGCTGAAATGGGTGGAATCGGGATAGCCGATGTCCTGCGCGAGATGGGCGAGGTTGAGGTCCTGGTTGGCGAAGTGCAGCAGGTGACGCGCACGCTTCCAGGCGCGGAAGGAGCGGAACGAGATGCCGGTCTCTTCCTTGAACAGATGCAGGAAACGCGAAGCGGAAAGTCCGGCGTCCGCCGCACAAGTGTCCGCCGTCAAGGGCTCACCCGTGAAGCGGCCGATCCGGGCGACCGCGCGCGTCACACGGGGATCGAGCACGCGGCGCGGCAGCGCTTCGCCAAAACACATCTCGTCGAATTCGGCGGTGGTGATGTCGCCGTAGCGACGCTGGCGCAGCAGCGCGTAGGCGGCGAGGATCTTGCGGGCATAGACGGCCCTGTCGGGTCCGGTGAGCCGCTCGGCCAGGATCTCGATCACGCCATCGGGCATGCTCTCCGGCTCCAGCGTCACGCTGATCGCGGTGCGGTAGTCACTGGCAATGGAATGCCGCTGGTTCGGCAAGGTAACGAACAGCTCGCCGGTGGCGAGGGCATCGTCGATCGTCAGATGCAGGCTGCCCTTGACCGCGACATAGACATGACAGCAGCCGGGCGTTCGCTTGCGGGGGCGGCCGAGCAGGCCGGCATAGAACACCCGCTCCGGCGTGATCAGCATCAAATGGTCGGATTCGCGACCGGTATCTTCCATTGGGATCCTCCTCGCGCGGCTCTTTGGCCGCTGCGGACGGAGGTCACCTTAGCGGAAATCTGGGCGCTGTCACGGCGGGATAGCGCTATCATGAAGCGCAAAACAGCGGCAGTCCGGGAGCGTGGTGGACGACCCGGAACTCGTGCCAACATCGTCGTCCTGGACAAGCGCAGCGGACCGGAGCGCCGATCCAGGACCCATTACTCCAGTGGGAAGTTGCAGCGCCAGGGCGACAACCGCGACTCGTCGCCAAACAAATCCTTGGGGTAATGGGTCCTGGCTTTCGCCAGGACGATAATTACGCCCTCACTCTTGCTGCCACGTTCTGCTCGACGCCGGCTTGTTGCTCCGCAGCAACCGCGCGCTTGAAGCCATCGCGTTGCTGCAAGCGCGCCCAATAGGCTGCGACATTTGGCCCAAAATCCTTGGCGAGCCCGATATTGTCCGCGAGGCGGAGCGCGTAGCCGATCACGATGTCGGCGGCAGTGAAGCGGCCCGCGCACAAGGCCTCGGTATTTGCGGTGGCTGCCTCGACCGCGCGCAGGCGGCCCAAGAACCACTTGGCATAGTCGCCGGCGACCTGCGGATTGCGGCGCTCTTCCGGCTCGAGCTGGGTGTATCGGAGCACCAGCGTCTGCGGGAAGGTTAACGTGGCGTCGCTGAAATACATCCAGTTCAGGAACGCGCCATAGGCGGGATCTTCGGGTCTGACCATCAGTGGCGTCGGTCCATGCCTGGTGCCGAGATAGTGGCAGATGCCGGAGGACTCGGTCATTTTCGTCTCGCCATCGACCATGAAGGGAATCGTGCCCAGCGGATTGAGCGCGAGGTATTCCTTGGCGAAGACCCGCGGCGGGAACGGCAGCATCTTCAATTCATAGGGCAGCCCCATCTCCTCCAGCATCCAGAGCGGACGGAACGAGCGCGCGGCGTCGCAATGATAGAGCGTGATCATCAGGCGTTACCTTTACTCCCGGGCAACGTGCCCATCGTCTTGCACAGGACCATCAGCATGACCTCGTCGGCGCCACCGCCGATCGATGTCAGGCGACTGTCGCGATAGGCGCGACTGACCGGCGTCTCGTTGGTAAAGCCCATTCCGCCCCAATATTGCAAGCAGGCGTCGGTGAGCTCGCGCCCGAGCCGGCCGGCCTTCAGCTTGGCCATGGTCGCCAGTTTCGTGACATCCTCGCCCGCCACCAACGCCTCGCCGGCACGGTAGATCAGCGCGCGCAGCAGCTCGACCTCGGTCTGCATCTCCGCGAGCTTGAAGTGGACCACCTGGTTGTCGAGGATCGACTTCCCGAAGGCCTTGCGATTGCGGGTGTATTCGATGGTCTCGTTGATGATGTATTCGTGCGCCTTCAGGCAGGCCGCCGCACCCCAGAGCCGCTCCTCCTGGAATTGGATCATCTGGTAGGTAAAGCCCTTGCCCTCCTCGCCGATCCGGTTGCGCTTGGGCACGCGGACGTTGTCGAAGAAGATCTGCGCAGTGTCGGAGGAGCGCATGCCCAACTTGTCGAGCTTGCGCGCGACGGTGACGCCCTTGGTCTTCATGGGCACGCAGATCAGCGACTTGTTGCGGTGAACGGGTCCGTCGCCGGTATTGGCGAGCAGGCAGATCCAGTCGGCCTGGGTGCCGTTGGTAATCCACATCTTGCCGCCATCGATGACATAATCGTCGCCGTCCCCGCGCGCATTGGTCTTGATCGATGCGACATCGGAGCCTGCGCCGGGCTCGGAGACGCCGATACAGGCGACGTAATCGCCTGAGATCGAGGGGCTGAGAAACTCGCGCCGCACTTCATCGGAGCCGAACCGCGCCAGCGCCGGCGTCGCCATGTCGGTCTGCACTCCGATGGCCATCGGCACGCCGCCGCAATTGATGGCGCCGAGTTCTTCCGCCATCATCAGCGCATAGGAATAGTCGAGGCCGGAGCCGCCGAATTCGACCGGCTTGTTCAGCCCGAGAAAGCCGAGGCTGCCCATCTCCCTGAACAGCGCGTGCGCCGGGAAGATGTCGGCTTTTTCCCATTCATCGACATGAGGATTGATCTCGTTGGCGATGAATTTTTGCAAGGAACGGCGGATCTCGTCGTGGTCGGCGGTGAACAGCATTTCTTTCCCTTTGTCATTCCGGGACGCGCGAAGCGCGAACCCGGAATCCATTCTTCTGCGACATCTGCGGCTCGATGGATTCCGGGTTCGACGCTACGCGCCGCCCCGGAAAGACGGCGTCCTTCACAACCCCATCTGCCGCGACGCCAGATCCTTCATGATCTCTTCGGTGCCGCCGCCGATCGCGTTGACCTTGACCTCACGATAGATGCGCTCCGCCTTGATGCCGCGCATGAAGCCTGCGCCGCCAAAAATCTGCACGGCCTCCGAGGCGCAGAATGCCATGGTCTGGGTCGCCTGGTTCTTCATCATGCAGATTTCGGCGACCGGGCTGTCGCCCTGCTCCAGCCGCCAGGCCAGCATCTCAAGCATCGCTTGCGAAGCGGCGACCTTCTGCGCCATGTCGACGATCTTGTGGCGGATCACCTGGTGCTGCGCGAGCGGCTTGCCAAAGGTCTTGCGCTCCTTGGCGTAGGCGATCGCCTCGTCGAGGCAGACGCGCGCGAACGCGGTGCAGCCCGCCGCCATGCCCATGCGCTCGCTGTTGAAATTCCGCATGATGATCTTGAAGCCATGGCCTTCCTCGCCGATCAGGTTTTCCGCCGGTACGCGGCACTCGTCGAAATGCAGCGTCGCGGTGTCAGAGGCCCACCAACCCATCTTCTTCAGCTTTGTCCGCGACAGGCCGGGCGTATCCCCCTCGATCAGGAGCAGGCTGACGCCGCCGGCGCCCTCGCCGCCGGTGCGCACCGCAACGGTCAGATAGTCGGCACGCATACCCGAGGTGATGAAGGTTTTCTCGCCGCTCACGACGTAGTGATCGCCGTCGCGCCGCGCCTTGGTCCGGAGGCCCGCAACATCAGAGCCGCCGCCCGGCTCGGTGATCGCGAGGGCAGAGATTTTCTCACCCGCGAGCACCTGAGGCAGCACGCGCGCCTTGACCTCGGGGCGCGCAGCCCTCGCGACCGGCGGCGAACCGATGGTATGGCTCATCAAGCTGGCGCTGATGCCGCCGGCGCCAGCCCGCGCCAGCTCCTGGCTGGCGACGATCTTCATGAACTGGTCGGCGGCGATCCCACCATATTCCTCGGGAAAACCGAGCCCCAAGAGCCCGATCTCGGCCGCCTTGCGATAGAGCGCGCGCGGGAATTCGCCGGCCTCGTCCCACTCGTGGGCGAAGGGCGCAATCTCCTTGTCGACAAAGCGGCGCATCACCTCGCGAAAGGCGTCATGCTCGGCGGTATAGAACGGGCTCATCATCGCACTCTCGCCTCGCTGGCGGATTCGTCTCGTCCACCATGGCCGGAACCTTGGCGGCTCACTTGCGCGGAGTGGCTGGCCGGCGGCCGCTTCCGAGCAGCGCCCGCTCTAGCAACTCAACGCAAGACGATTTTCACCGCTCGCGCGCCAACTCCGGATCAAAAAAAGGCGTGGTGCACAAACTCCGGCTGGCCCCAGGGCCATGCCGGGCATGGTGCATGGCAATAGGGACGCGGGCGGCACCAAACCGCCGAGGGAGGAATTCTTGGCCGTTCGTTACTACGACTGGATCGCCCACCATGGCCGCCGCACGCCGAACAAGATTGCGGTGATCGACCTCGCGAGCGAGCGCCGCTTCAGCTATGCGCAGCTCGACGCGCGCATCTCTCGTCTCGCTTCATTCCTGCGCAATACACTGAAAGTCTCGCGCGGCGAGCGGGTCGCGGTGCTGGCGCTGAACACGACCGATACGCTGGAGGTGCAATTCGCCTGCGGGCGATTAGGTGCGATCTTCGTGCCACTGAACACCCGGCTCACCGTTCCCGAACTCCAGTTCATCACCGCAGATTGCGCCCCGAAGGTGATGATCCACGACACCGATCTCGCCGAAACGGCGCTTGCCGTGGCAAGGCTCTGCGGCATTGAGACGAGCCTGCTGCTTGGCCCCGGCGGGACTTACGAGGCCGGCATCGCCGCCGCAAAGCCACTCGAGAAAATCGAGGAAGTGACCCTCGATGACGTCTCGACCATCATGTACACCTCCGGCACGACGGGTCATCCCAAGGGCGCCACCATCACCCATGGCATGACCTTCTGGAATTGCGTCAATCTCGGCGGCCCCGCCTGCATCGGGCCGTCCTCGGTGCTGCTCACCGTGCTGCCGCTGTTCCACACCGGCGGCCTGAATTGCTACACCAATCCGGTGCTGCATGCGGGCGGCACCGTGATGATCATGCGCGCCTTCGATCCCGGCACGGCGCTTGGCCTGATCAATGATCCCGCGCAGGGCATCAACGTGTTCTTCGGCGTGCCCGCGATCTACCAATTCATGGCCCAGCATCCGGCCTTCGCAACCACCCACCTCGGCAGGCTGATCGTCGGCGGTGTCGGCGGCGCTCCGATGCCGGTGCCGCTGCTCAAGGTGTGGGAGGCGCGCGGCGTCGCGCTCCAGCAGGGCTACGGCATGACCGAGACCTCGCCGGCCGTGCTGGTGCTCGACCGCGAGGATGCGGCACGGAAAGCCGGCTCCGCCGGCAAGCCGGTGCTGCACACGGAAGTGCGCATCGTACGTCCTGATGGCAGCGACGCCGATGTCGGCGAGCTCGGCGAACTCTGGGTCAAGGGACCGAACATCACGCCCGGCTACTGGAACAGGCCGGAGGCGAACAAAACGTCGTTCACCGACGGTTGGCTGCACACGGGAGACGCGACACGCGTCGACGAGGAAGGCTTTTACTACATCGTCGACCGCTGGAAGGACATGTACATCTCCGGGGGCGAGAACGTCTATCCGGCCGAAGTGGAGAACGTCCTGCACCAACTCAACGCCATCGCGGAAGCCGCCGTGATCGGCATTCCCGATGTGCAATGGGGCGAGGTCGGCCTCGCCATCGTCGCGGCCAAGCCCGGCCAGCGGTTGACCGAGGCCGATGTCTTCGCACACTGCGCGGCGAATCTCGCGCGGTTCAAATGTCCACGCCAGGTCCGCTTCGTCGACGCGTTACCTCGCAACGCCACCGGCAAGATCCACAAGCCGACCTTGCGCAAGGAATTCTCGGTCACTTCCGAAGTCGACAAGAAAGCCGCCAACGCCTGATGAAAGCGCTCTCTCGCGGGCGCTTTTCTTTTTGACGTGCGTGTTCCAACCCAGAAGAAACCCCAAGGAATTTTAACGAATTTTCATGAAGGGCCGCTATTCTCTTCGGTGAGCGCGGGGGGGCCCGCGCTTTCGACCTCGATCATGTCGTGGCCGACGTCGACGCCCGCGACGGCCAGACCGAGACGACGAGAATCGCCGACGCCCCTGAACACAGGGCATGCCCAGGCGAGGGTGGCGATGCCTGACGGCGGCAGATCGAGTCTCAGCGTGTAGCCGTCATAACCGGTCACGACCGCTTCGGGGGCGACGGGCGTGCCGTCGATATAGAATCGCGTGTCGATCGTATCCAGCGGCGCGCGAAGCGCGGGGCTTCGAACGCGAAGGATGGTGCGGCCAGGCATCCCCTTGATGCGCACGGCAGCCTCCGGTTCGCTCCAGCGGAAAGTGTAACCGGCGGAGAACTCCTCGGCATGGAATCCGATCTGCGCGATAACGTGGCCACCAAGAAAGCCGCCGACAGACCGCGCATCTCGCCCGAGACGATGAATGCAATCGAGTCTCTGATGCCGGATCAGCGCAGCGATGTATCGCCGCATCCATCGCGCGATCGCCTCGCTCGATCCGGCGGCCGTCAGAACGACCAGTACGGCCCGCGCGTGCCATGCCCCCAGCCGCGCGAAAGCGCGCGCGCCGAGATCGCCGAGCAGCGCCGGCACGGCCCAACGCCATAACGCCAGCAATTTCTCGCCGGACCGTCCTCGGCCGCCGCCAGCGAGGCTGTAGCGCAGGAGCGCGTTCAGTGCATTGCGGGCGAGCGACGTGCCGGCCTCACTCCGCGAGCTCCACTCGATCGGAACGTCGAGCAGCTCGCTGCCGGGATCGTTGCGGGCCTCGCTCAGATAGCGAATCTCGCCTTGCACGAAGTCGAGCGTGAATTGCTTCAGCTCGTCGATCTCGCCGACATAGTAGTGATGGAAGCGCGCCTCCTCGAGATAGCCGATGGAATGGCCTCTCGCGTGATAGGCGGCGGCAAGCACCCATTCGGCGAAATGACCGAGCTCTTCGCGCAGGCCGCCGCATTCCCAGTAGACGTCTCGCCGCGTCACGAAACACTGATCCAGCACCTTGCGCCAGGGATGCTGCTTCATACCGAACTCGATGTCGGCCTTGTACATGGCGGCCTCTGCCACGGATAACCGGTTATGGCAGATCGGGATCGAACGGCAGGAAAAGCCGGCCCAGTCGGGATGAGCATCGATCGCGCGAATGCAGAGTTCGATCACGTCGGGTTCGGGCCGGCAGTGCGATTCCGTGAAGAACAGATAGCTGCCGCGCGCCTTCGTCGCGCCAAATGCGCAGAGCCCGATGTCGTGTTCGGAATCGGTGAATTCGAGTCGAGCCCTGTTGCCGGCCAGCGTCTTCAACTGCTCGCGTGCCGTGAAATCCGGTGGCACGACCAAAATGATCTCGTAGAGCGATTTGTCGGCAGTCTGCGACGTCCAGCCGAGCCAGGACATCTCCCACTGCCCGCGGTGAGATTCGAGCGGGATAATGATTGAGAACAGCGGAGATTCGCCGTCATCGAGTGCGGGCGCGTCCTGCATGTCCCCTTATAGACGCATGCCGCGTCATTCCGGATAATTTCCTGCGGACTATACCGACAGAAACAGCGCGAACGATTCTTCCACCGTTCGGCGCAGGTGCTTTTGGTACAGTTCATGGTTGGCATCGCCGGGCGCGACCCGACCCAGCGAGGGCTTCGCGAAGTTTCGAAGCGGCACATAGGCGATCGGCGCTGCGATCGGCGTCAGCTGCGAGCCGGGGCCGGCGCGGAGCGTCGAGATGATCCCGTACATTTCGCCGGCGACCGTCGGCCGCGACACGGTGATTACGCGATGCTGGCCATGCTTGATGATGACGAGATAGATGAAGCCGGACTGATGCGGCACGGCGACCTCGCCGGTGTGTTCATAAGCGGCATCGGTCCGCTCCCCCTCGCGGAACACCAGTGAAGAGACCTTCGGCTCCCAGACGATCTCGGTGCGGTAGGCGAAGATCGCGTCCTTGTCGCCGAACGACGGTCGCAACGTGATGTAGACGTCCTCGAGCCAGGTCACCGCGCGATGCGCATAGGAGCCGAGGCTGTCGGGCGCGACATCGTTTGCGGCCGGAGGCGTCACCACGGCGGCGCTTCTGCGCAGGGAGACGCCCAGCGCCTGCTCCAGCCGCACTGTGGTCGCCAGTGTGAACGGCCGTCGGCCACCGAGCACCTTCTCCAGCGTCGACAGGCTGAGCTTGGCCTGCTCGGCCAGCGCCTGCCGGGAGATCCGGCGCCTGGCGAGCTCCTCACGGATGGTCTCCGCAATCTCGCGGCTCTGCTCGTCCGAAAGCTGCTTGTCGGTGAATTTGTCCTGCGTCTGCATCGTGGCCCTGCTCCAGGACAGCATCCTAGCAGGGCGGACAAACCAGCACAAAACCGCACTTGGCCATCTCGGAGGCGGCCGGCGGGGCCGGCCGTGGCGGAACATTGCCGATCATTCTGCTCGCGAAACCGCGCCGTCCTGGCCGATGCTCAGAGCCAGCAAACATCCTCGGGAGCAGGCCAAATGGATACCTACGACACGACGGACAGCAACGAACACCCTTGGCTGGGCAGACTCATCGTGGTCGGACTGTTCCTTCTGGCGCAGGGCATCGCGGTGATGCTGGTCGCCTTCGTGGCGCTGCTGGTGAGCTTGGAGCCGGGCTGGTCGGCGACGACGGAGCAGGCCAGCCTGCTTCAGCCCGGCGACGCCAAGTCCGGCACCCTGCTTCTGAAGGAGGATCGCGCCTACACGGAAGCGATCCGCCTCGGCATCGACGTCGACATCACGGTGTCGGGCCCGACATTGCGCGCCCGCGTCACCCAGATCTTCCGCAATCCGACCAAGGACTGGGCCGAGGCGACCTATGTCTATCCGCTCCCCGCCGGCGGTGCCGTCGATTCGCTGAAGATGGTGGTCGGCAATCGC
Organism: Bradyrhizobium sp. MI1.3; assembly: GCF_055811695.1. Lineage (NCBI taxonomy): Bacteria > Pseudomonadati > Pseudomonadota > Alphaproteobacteria > Hyphomicrobiales > Nitrobacteraceae > Bradyrhizobium > Bradyrhizobium sp. MI1.3. The sequence goes on from NZ_JBVVPQ010000017.1 coordinate 52,873, forward strand.
GTCATCGTCGGCGACATCAAGGAGCGGCAGCAGGCGCGCGTGATCTACGAAGAGGCGCGCCGGGCCGGCCAGAAGGCCGCGCTCACCGAACAGGAGCGGCCGAATATCTTCACGAACTCGGTCGCCAATATCGGTCCCGGAGAAACCGTGCTGGTGCAGATCGAATATCAGGAACCGGTGCATCAATCCGGCAACGAATATTCGCTGCGCCTGCCGCTGGTGGTCGGACCGCGCTACAATCCGGCGCCGATCGTCCAGAGCGTCGATTTCCGCAACGATGGCTCCGGCTGGGGCGCGACGAATTCGGACCCGGTGCCGGACCGCGACCGCATCTCGCCGCCCGTGCTGGATCCCGCCAGGAATCCACCGGTCAACCCGACCAGCATCACGATACGCCTGAACGCCGGCTTTGCGCTCGGCGAGGTCAAGAGCCCCCACCACAACGTCAAGGTCGAGAGCCCGGACAATACGACGCGAATCGTCACGCTTGCCGACGGTGCCGTGCCTGCCGACCGCGATTTCGAACTGACCTGGAAGCCGGCCGCCGCGAAGGCGCCGTCGGTTGGTTTATTCCGCGAGCGCGTCGGCGACACCGATTATCTGCTCGCCTTCGTCACCCCGCCCGCCGCCGAGCAGGCGACGCAGAAGCCACGGCCGCGCGAGGTGATATTCGTGATCGACAATTCCGGCTCGATGGGCGGCACGTCGATCGTTCAGGCCAAGGCGAGCCTCACCTACGCGCTCTCCCGTCTCCAGCCGACCGACCGTTTCAATGTCATCCGTTTCGACGACACCATGGACGTGCTGTTTCCGGCCTCAATGGCGGCGGATGCCGAGCGTGTCGGTGAAGCCACCTCGTTCGTCAGCGCGCTGCAGGCGCGTGGCGGCACCGAGATGGTGCCGGCGATGCGGGCCGCGCTGACCGACAAGCTCGGCGACGCCGGCATGGTTCGCCAGGTCGTATTCCTGACAGATGGTGCGATCGGCAACGAGCAGCAATTGTTCGAAACGATCACGGCGATGCGCGGCCGCTCGCGCGTGTTCATGGTCGGTATCGGGTCGGCGCCCAACACCTATCTGATGACGCGCGCCGCCGAGCTCGGCCGCGGTGCCTTCACCCATATCGGCTCGGTCGAGCAGATCGAGGAGCGCATGCGCGGCCTGTTTGCCAAGCTCGAGAACCCGGCCGTGACCGGCCTGAGCGCAAAGTTCTCCGAAGCCAAGGCCGACGTCACACCGGCGATCATTCCCGACCTCTATCGCGACGAGCCGCTGGTGCTGGCCGCAAAGCTCGACACGCTCGCGGGCTCGGTCGAGATCAAGGGCCGCGTCGGCGACCGCCCATGGTCGGTGACGCTGCCGCTGCAAAATGCGGCCGAAGGCAAAGGCTTGTCGAAGCTTTGGGCCAAGCGCAAGATCGACGATGCCGAAGTGGCGCGCACCCTGCGCGAGATGACGCCCGAAGATTCCGACAAGGCGATCCTGGCACTGGCGCTCGACCATCAGATCGTCACCCGACTCACCAGCCTCGTCGCGGTCGACAAGACGCCGAGCCGTCCCGAGGGTGAGCCGCTCAAGCTCAGCGAATTGCCGATCAACCTGCCGGCCGGCTGGGATTTCGCGAAGGTCTTTGGCGAACGCCAGCAGGTCCCGGCGCAACTCCGCGAGCGTCACGCCGATGCGCGCAGCCAGTCGGCCACGAGGCGGCCGACGCCGGCGGCAACCGATACGATCCGCCTGCCCAAGACCGCGACCTCGGCCGAGTTGAAGATGACCGCAGGCGTGATCCTGATCCTGCTCGCCATGATCCTGTTCGTGTTCAACCGGCGTCAGTCCTTGCTCACTGACGCCGCTTGAGAGAGGAGCTCCCCGAACTCCTCTGTTAGCGCGCGCGGCTGCCCGTCCCACACCAACGGCCGCGCGCGCCTTTTTGTTGTCATTGCGAGCGCAGCGAAGCAATCCAGGCTGCCTCCGCGAAAAGATTCTGGATTGCTTCGCTTCGCTCGCAATGACGAGTGTGGAAACAATGCCCCGCTTCATCTCTCCCTTGGTTCTTGCCTTGATCGGCATCATCCTGTTCGGCGACGGCGCCTACATCCATGCGAAGGCGTGGCTCGCGCAGGTGCTGCTGGAGCGCGCGTTCGACAAGAGCGTTGCGACCGGCGAAGTGGTCAGGCCATGGTCATGGGCCGACACATGGCCGGTCGCGCGGATCGAGGTGAGGCGGATCGGCGCCAGCGCGATCGTGCTGGAAGGCGCGAGCGGCCAGGCGCTCGCCTTCGGTCCCGGCCATATCCGCCAAACGGCTGACGCGGGCGAGCGGGGTGTCGCCGTATATGCAGCGCACCGCGACACTCATTTCCGCTTCCTGCGGAATGTCGCCATTGGTGACCTGATCGATGTCACACGCAGTGATGGCAAGCACTTTCGTTTTCGCGCGGATTCCTCCGCTGTGGTTCGCTTCGATGCCTCGGGCATCGATCCTGCGATACGGGCTGCCGAACTCGTGCTCGCGACCTGCTGGCCGTTCGACGCCGTCGTGTCCGGCCCCGAGCGCTACATCCTGCATGCCACCCTGATCGGAACCGATGAATAGCGGTTCGCAATCGATCCGCACCCCCCTCTTGAATCCGCCCGGCCTGTAGGGACAATCCCGCATGATGGAACCCGTGAACCGGCGCCGTCGACGCGAGACCTATCAGAATGGCCCATTGAGCATTTTCGCTGCAATTTGCGAGAAGAACGGGGATGGATGAGGAGTTCAGGCAGCGTCTCGAACAGCTCGAGAACCGCGTCGCGCTCCTGGAGAGGAACCAGGATCTTATCGCCGCCGGGCGAAGACGCTCCTCGCTTCGGAGCCTCTGGCGCCGCCCGCCGATGTGGACCTTCGAGCAATATCCGCCGCGCCTGCTCAACCTGACGGCTTTCCCGCCAGCACCTGCGATCCATCCGGGCGCGCCCCGAATCGCGATGGTCACGCCGAGCTACAACCATGCGCAATATCTCGACGCCACGATCGACAGCATCGTCAGCCAGAACTATCCGGACCTGTATTATCACGTGCAGGACGGCGCCTCGATCGACGGCACGCTCGATCTCCTGAAGGGGCGCGGCGATAGCCTGCGCTGGAGGAGCGAGCCGGACAAGGGGCAATCCAGCGCCATCAATCTCGGCTTCGCCGGCATCGAGAGCGAGATCATGGCCTATCTCAACAGCGACGACATGCTGCTGCCCGGGACGCTTGCCTATGTCGCAAATTACTTCATCGCACATCCGCATGTCGACGTCGTCTACGGCCATCGCGTCTTCATCGATCGCGAGGGACTCGAGGTCGGCCGCGCCGTGCTGCCGCCCCACGACGGCAAGGCGTTGCGATATGCCGACTACATTCCGCAAGAGACGATGTTCTGGCGCAAGCGCGTGTGGGACAGGATCGGGCCGATCGACGAGAGTTTACACTACGCGATGGACTGGGACTTCATCCTTCGAGCGCAAGCCGCAGGATTCAAATTCGCACGCTTGCCGCGATTTCTCGCCTGCTTCCGAATCCATGACGCACAAAAGACGGCATCCACCTATGCGGTCGGCGTCAGGGAGATGGGCGTCCTGCGGCGACGCGTTCTCGGCTTCGAACCGACACAGATGCAGATCCGGCGCGCCATCGCTCCTTATCTGGCGAAGCAGTTGGCCTATCACTACGCCTACAAACTCGGCATGCTGAGATACTGAACCACGGCGCGAGCAGAGATCCGAAGATGTCGATCACCACCAGGGCTTGACGCGCGCCCATTCCACCGCACGGCATACCTGCCCACGTGGTTGCCAGTCCGAAGAACTCGCCATAGAACAGAGTGACGCACCACCAACAAGAACAACAGGTGAGGTCACACCATGGAAGCTCGCGTATCTGCCGCCTCAGCTTCGTCGCGCCCATGGTCTCCGGCGCCCGATGCCAGCGACATCGTCAAGGGCATCCACGCCATGCTGCATCCGCGCAACATCGTGCTGGTGGGCGCGACCGACAAGCCCGGCAACTACGCCGAGCGCATCTGGAACAATTTGGTCAAATACGGCTACGAGGGCGGGCTCTATCCGGTCAATGCCAAACGCGACGCCATCTGGGGTGTCCCCTGCTACAAGGACTTTGCAAGCCTCCCGGAAAAACCCGACCACGTGCTGGTGCTGGTGCCGGCGCGCTTTGCCGTGCAAGTGATCCGCGACGCCGCCGCGGCCGGCGCGCGCTCGGCCACCATCGTCACTTCGGGCTTCAGCGAGTTGCAGGATGAGGAAAGCCAGAAGCTCGCCGCCGAACTGCAAGCGGCCGTGCGCGAGACGGGATTGGCGGTCACCGGCCCGAACTGCCTCGGCAATTTGAGCGCGGGCGAAAAACTCTTCACCAATATCGACGACCGTATCGTCACCATGGAACAGGGCGCGGTGGCGATTGCCGGGCAATCCGGCGCCATCGTCATGGCGATCCGCCAAGCTTTGGAAGATCGCGGTGCCGGGGTCGGCTACATGGTGACGACCGGCAACGAGGCCGGGCTCGAGACGCCGGACCTGATGCGCTATTTCGCCGAGGATCCGAGCATCAAGGTGATCGTGGTCTACCTCGAAGGCGTACGCAACACCAAGGCATTCCGGGACGCCTGCAAGGCGGCGCGCGCCGCGAGCAAACCGGTGATCGCGCTCAAGCTCGGGGCCTCCGAGGGTGGTCGCGCGGCGGCGATGGCACACACCGGCGCGCTCGCGGGCTCGATCGAGACATTCGACGCCATTGCAACGCGCGAAGGGGTCATCAGGGTCGGCGGGCTCGACGAGTTGATCGAGACCACCGAATGCTTCGTCCATGCCGCTGTGCCCAGGGGGGACCGGCTCGCCGCAGTGACGCTATCCGGCGGCAAGCGCGGCATGCTGATCGACGCCTTCGATGCAGAAGGCCTGAATTTTGCACCACTCAGCTCGCATGTCCGCTCGGAGCTGGCAAAGATGCTCGGGCCGGGCTCGATCGTCGGCAACCCGCTCGACGCTGGCTTCGCCGCGGTGGTCGATCCCTCCGTCTACCTGAAATCGATCGGGCTGATGATCGACGACCCCGAAATCGACATCGTCATCATCGATGCCGAGCTGCCGAAAGCCCCGCACGAGCTGCGCGAGCGCAATCTGCGCATCGTCGACGAGATGGCGAGCCGGGCCGGCAAGCCGGTGATCTATATCAGCGCGATGTCGATCGGCTTCACCGAGTTCACCAAGACCTTGCGCAAGTCGCTGCCGCATCTTGCGGTGATGCAGGGCATGGACCGCGCGGTGACTGCGATCAAGTCGCTGCTCGACTACGCCAAGCTGCGCAAGGAAGTGCCCGATATCGTCTCGAGCTCGAAGCCGGCCGCGCGTGCCGTGCTTGAGAAGGCGCTGAAATCGGCAACGGGCGCCGCGCTCGACGAGGTCGCCTCGAAGAAGCTGCTGAAGGCCTATGGCATCCCGATCTCGAAGGAGGCAATCGCGCAGACGGCAGCCGAGGCCGTGAAGATCGCCAAGCAGATCGGTTTCCCGGTCGTGGCAAAAGTCGTCAGCGCCGAGATCCTGCACAAATCAGATATCGGCGGCGTGGTGCTGAATCTTACCAACCCGGCCGAAGTGAAGAAGGCGTTCGCCGACATCACCGCGCGGGTGAGCAGGCTGAAGGGCAAGCCGAAGCTCGACGGCATCCTGATCGCGCAACAGGTCAAGGCCGATCTGGAGCTCGTGGTCGGCGCCTCCCTCGATGCCGAGATGGGTCCGGTCGTGCTGTTCGGCACCGGCGGCATCGACATCGAGCTGATGAAGGACGTCGCGCTCGCCGGCGCGCCGCTGGACGAGGCTGAGGCCCGGCTCCTGATCGGCCGCACCAAAGCCGGTATCAAGATGCGCGGCTATCGCGGCAAGCCGGCTTTGCACGAGACCTCCGCAGTGAAGGCGCTGGTCGGCCTCTCCAACCTGATCGCGGATGCCGGCGACCGGATCGCCTCGATCGACGTCAATCCGTTCCTGATCAATGCCGGGACCGGCGTCGCCGTCGATGCCCTGATCGTGCTGAACAATGCTGCGGCCAAGCGCGCCGCCGGGCATTGAGACCGTAGGGCGGATTAACGCAGCGTAATCCGCCAAATCGCTCCACGGCCGCACGAGGCGTTGGCGGGTTACGCTTCGCTAACCCGCCCTACGTACCATTGCAGCTCCTTCCAACTTCCCTCGTTTGGCCGTAAAATCACCCTGCATGGCACGCGCGAGCAATCTGGTGATCGGAACGGCGACGCTGGCGGTGATCGCCGTGGCGTTCGGCGGCGTGCTCGGCGTGCAGAAATGGCGCACCCTCCAGAGCCGCAGCCAGTTGCGCGTCGTGTTCGAGGGCGGCTCGGCGAGCGGATTGCGCCGCGGCGGGCCGGTCAATTTCGACGGCGTCCCCGCAGGCCAGATCCTGTCGATCAAGCTGGACAATCCGCGCAAGGTCGTGGCCCTGGTGATGCTCGACAACTCCGCGCCGATCCGCAAGGACACCGTCGCGGGCATCGAGTTCCTCGGTCTTACCGGCGTCGCCGCGGTCTCGCTGATCGGCGGCGCGCCCTCCGCACCGCCAGTGCCGCTGGATTCGGACGGCGTCCCCGTGCTGACCGCCGATCTCAGCGACGCCGAATCAATCGTCGACACCCTGCACAGTGTCGACCGCACGATCGTCAGCAACGCCCCGGCGATCAAGGAGGGCCTGCGCACGTTCGAGAACTACACCGCCGATCTCAGGAGCAAGGGCGGCGAAATCGATTCCGTCATGGCCAAGGTCGACAGCGCCTTCGCGGGCTTCGACAAGGCGGTCACAAAGATCGAAGGCGTAGTGCCCGGCTTTGCCGACGGCAAGGCCGACGAGCTGTTCGAAAAGATCCAGGGATTGCACGAGCTCGCCGACACCATGAGAAAGAAATCGGCGAACTTCCTCGAAGACATCCGCCGATCGCTGCTCGACGTCAGCGAGGCCGCCAACAAGATGAGCGGGACATCCACGCCGGCCGCCGCTCCGCGACCGCCACGCAAGCCGGCGCAGCAGAAACGGTAGACCCTCATCACGCGGAGTGCATGACGCCGCCCTTGTCGGCGTAGGACCGTGTGGTTGATGCAGCCATGGCTCAGTAGTTGCTCGGTCCCGCTTCATTCGGGATGCCGTCGATCGGGCATTCGGCGGTCCCGGGCGTCGCGCGCGTCATCGCTTCGACCATGTCCCTTGTGCCTTCGGGATCCGCGATCCAGTTCCTGTAGAAATCATAGGGACAGGCCGCTACGCCGCGCGGGCTTTCGCCGGAATTGATCATGCCGGTGTAGCCGCGATGGACGAGCTTGTAGAGATGGTTCTGCGATTGGCCGTTGCGGCGCGCATCGCGGATCAGATGCTTCGACAACTGGGCATATTGAATGCCGTAGTCTTCCTCGCCGCACTCGCCGAGGGTGCGGCCGTCGAAGCCGATGATCGCGGAGTGACCGAAGTAGGAATAGACCCCGTCGAAGCCGGCGGCGTTGGCGACCGCGACATAGACGTTGTTGGCCCACGCCATGGCCTTCGAAATCAGGATCTGCTGCTCCTTGGCCGGATACATGTAGCCCTGGCAGCGTACAATCAATTCGGCCCCCTTCATGGCGCAGTCTCGCCAGATCTCCGGGAAGTTGCCGTCGTCGCAGATGATCAGGCTGACCTTCATCCCCTTCGGGCCGTCGGAGACATAGGTGCAGTTGCCGGGATACCAGCCCTCGATTGGCACCCACGGCATGATCTTGCGGTACTTCTGCACGATCTCGCCCTTGTCGTTCATCAGGATCAGGGTGTTGTAGGGCGCCTTGTTCGGATGCTCCTCGTGGCGTTCGCCCGTGAGCGAGAACACGCCCCAGACCTTGGCCTTGCGGCAAGCCTCCGCAAAAATCGCGGTCTCTTCACCGGGGACCGCGCAAGCGGTCTCATACATCTCCTTGGAGTCGTACATGATGCCCTGGGTGGAGTATTCCGGGAAAATCACCAGGTCCATGCCGGGAAGGCCGGTCTTCATGCCCACCACCATGTCGGCGATCTTGCGGGCGTTGTCGAGCACCTCGGCCTTGGTGTGCAGGCGCGGCATCTTGTAGTTGACCACCGCGACGCCGACGGTGTCGTTGCTGCTGGAGATGTCACCGTGAAGCATTTGAATTGCTCCTCTACTCTGTTTGAGATTGCCGCATGAATCAGTGACTGATCATCCAGGGCCGCGCGGTCGGGAAACCCTTCGCGCCGCTCCTGGTCTTGGTCACCAGCCGCGCCGGCTTTTTCTTGTCCGATGAGTTCATGTCCGAGGAGTTTCTTCCCGTCGAGCAGCAGCCGCAGCCGGGGCCATGCGAGGCCTTGTATTGCGCCAGCGTCTGCGGCGCGTGCGTGCTGCGCTCATTGACGGCGTGAGCCTTGCGCGTCTCCGACGGCATGCAGAAGAAGTTCGGGGCGGTCAGGATGACGCGCGGCGCCATGATTTCACATTGCGGACAAACCTGCGGATCGTCGCATTCGGCCATCGGGCGCAGATCCTTGAACGGACCGCAATCGTCACAGAGATATTCATAGACCGGCATCGCATCATCCCTACGCTGTTGTCTGTGAGAGAGTTCCGGCGAAGGATGCGGGGCGACAGCTACGCCGTCCCGCATCCCGTCGCGCAGGGATTACTTGTCCGGCGATATCGGCATCTGGATATCGCCCTTGATGTGCTTGATCGGACCCGCCGAGGACGGCATCACGTCGAAGTCGAAAATTTCCGTCGGCAGCCATAATGTGGCGCAGGCATTGGGCACGTCGACCACGCCAGAGATGTGGCCCTGAACCGGTGCGGTGCCAAGGATCGAATAGGCCTGGGCGCCGGAGTAGCCGAACTTCTTCAGGTACTCGATCGCATTCAGGCAGGCCTGGCGATAGGCGATGGTGACGTCGAGATAGTGCTGCTTGCCGGCTTCGTCAACCGAGATGCCTTCGAAGATCAGATAGTCCTTGTAGTTCGGCGTGATCGGCGACGGCTTGAAGATCGGATTCTTGACACCGTACTTCGCCATGCCGTCCTTGATCACCTCGACCTTCAGATGCAGCCAGCCGGCCATCTCGATCGCACCGCAGAAGGTGATCTCGCCGTCGCCCTGGCTGAAGTGCAGATCGCCCATCGAGAGACCGGCGCCGGGCACATAGACCGGGAAGTAGATCTTCGAGCCGCGCGAGAGATCCTTGATGTCGCAATTGCCGCCATGCTCGCGCGGCGGCACGGTGCGCGCGCCTTCCGCGCCGATCTTGTCCTTGACCTCGCCCTTGGCGCGGCCGCCATGAGCGGTCGGCGCGAACGGTGGATTGGCAAGGCCGGGCACACGAGTCGGATTGGTCGCTATCAGCTCGGCCTCGCGCTTGTTCCAGGTGTCCAGCATCTTCGGATCGGGCAGACAGCCGATCAGGCCGGGATGGATCAGGCCGGCGAAGTTGACGCCCGGAATATGCCGCGACGAGGTGTAGAGGCCCTTGATGTCCCAGATCGACTTCTGCGCCAGCGGGAAATGATCGGTGAGGAAGCCGCCGCCGTTCTGCTTGGAGAAGAAGCCGTTGAAGCCCCACATGCTCTCCTTCATCGGACCGACGTCGAGCAGGTCGACGACGAGGAGGTCGCCGGGCTCGGCGCCCTTGACGCCGATCGGGCCGGAGAGGAAGTGCACGATCGACAGATCGATGTCGCGCACGTCGTCGGCGGAATCGTTGTTCTTGATGAAGCCGCCGGTCCAGTCATAGGTCTCGATGATGAAGTCGTCGCCCGGATTGACCCAGGCCACGATCGGAATGTCTGGGTGCCAGCGGTTATGCACCATGTCATTTTCATAGGCCGACTTGGTGAGATCGACCTTGATCAGTGTCTCTGGCATCGAGAGGCTCCCCTTTTACACGGTTGGTTAGACGGACAGATATTTCGAGACCTGCGCGGCATCGACGGCGTCGCGCGGATCGTCGCGGACGATCTCGCCGTTCTCGATCACCAGCACACGGTCGGCGATATCGAGCGCGAAGCTCAGGACCTGCTCGGACACGACGATCGAAAGCCCCTTCTCGTCGCGGATGCGCTTGAGCGTGCGCGCCATCTCCTTGATGATCGACGGCTGGATGCCTTCGGTCGGCTCGTCCAGCAGCAGCACTTTTGGCTTGGTCGCCAGCGCGCGAGCGATCGCGAGTTGTTGCTGCTGGCCGCCGGAGAGATTGCCGCCACGGCGGTCCTTCATTTCCAGCAGCACCGGGAACAGTTCGTAGATGTCGCCGGGCACCTCGGTTCCGCCGGAGACCACGAGACCGGTCTCGATGTTCTCCTTCACCGTCATGGTTGAGAAGATCATGCGGCCCTGCGGCACATAGGCGAGGCCCTTGGCGACGCGCGCGTAGCTCGGCAAGGCACCGAGCTCGGCGCCGTCCATGGTCACCGAGCCGCTCTTCGCCGGCAGGATGCCCATCAGCGATTTCATGAGCGTGGTCTTGCCCATGCCGTTGCGGCCCATGATCGCCACGATCTCGTTGGGCGCGACCTTGACGTTGAGCCCGTGCAGCACCTCGCTCTGGCCATAGGCGACGTGAAGATCGGAAATTGCCAGCATGATCGCTCCCTAAATCAGCATGAATTCTGGTGAGGCCGCTCTGCCGTGAACTTTCTCCCTTCTCCCTTGTGGGAGAAGGTGGCGCGGGCGAAGTCCGCGATGGATGAGGGGTCTGCGTCCGCGAAGGCGAGAGGCAGTTTGAGCTGCGGAGAGATACCCCTCACCCGGATCGCTTGGGCGATCCGACCTCTCCCACAGGGGGAGAGGTGCACTGTCATTGCCGCAACAGACTGGCCCGAATTCGTCATATCTCAGTGCCCCAGATAGACTTCAATGACCTTGGGGTCGTTCTTCACCTTATCCATGGTCCCTTCCGAGAGGATCTGGCCCTGGTGAAGCACGGTGACCTTGTGCGCGATGTCCTCGACGAACTTCATGTCGTGCTCGATCACCAGCACCGAGCGGTTCTTGATGATGCGGTTGAGCAGCTCGGCGGTCTTGGCGCGCTCGGACACGCTCATGCCGGCGACGGGTTCGTCCAGCATCAGCAGGTCCGGGTCCTGGATCAGCAGCATGCCGATCTCGAGCCATTGCTTCTGGCCATGGCTGAGCTCAGAGGCATAGGTGTTGAGCTTGTCCTTGAGGAAGATCATCTCGGCGACCTCCGCGACGCGTGACTTCACCGGCTGGTCGCGCTGGAAGGTGAGCGAGCCGAACACGGTGCGGCCGCGCGGAAACGAAATCTCGAGATTCTCGAACACGGTGAGGTCTTCGAACACCGACGGCGTCTGGAACTTGCGGCCGACGCCGGCCTTGACGATCTCGTTCTCCTTGAGCTTGGTCAGCTCGGTGCCGCGAAACTGGATCGAGCCTTCGGTCGCTTTGGTCTTGCCGCAGATCAGGTCGAGCACCGTCGTTTTGCCGGCCCCGTTGGGGCCGATGATGACGCGGATCTCGTTCTCCTCGACGTAAAACGAGAGATCGTTGACGGCCTTGAAGCCGTCGAAGGAAACGGTCAGTCCGGAGACCGCGAGCAGGAATTCCTTCGGCTGATGTCCAACAAGCATGATGGTCTCCTCACTCTGCCGGTGCGCCATCGGCAACCGAATTGTCGCTCCAGCCCGGCTTCTTGCGCGAGGTGAACAGGCGGTCGATGCGCGGCTGCACATAGTCGGCCCAGAGCCCCGACAGGCCGTTCGGGAAAGCGAGCACGACGGCGATGAACAGCGCGCCGAGACCGAACAGCCAGAGTTGCGGGAAGGACTCCGACAGGCTGGTCTTGGCGAAATTCACCAGAATGGCTCCCCATATCGCGCCGAAGATCGACATCCGTCCGCCGACCGCGGTGTAGATCACCATCTCGATCGACGGCACGATGCCGACAAAGGACGGGGACATGAAACCGACATTGAGTGCGAACATGGCCCCGCCGATCGCGGCGAAGACCGCGGCCATGCAGAACGCAAAGATCTTGAAGTTGGCGACGCTGTAGCCGGAGAAGCGGACGCGGTCCTCCTGTTCGCGCATCGCCACCAGGATGCGGCCGAGCTTGGTCAGGCGTATGAACTGCGCGATGCCGATGCAGGCGAACAGCAGCACCACTTCGACGAAGTACAGGATGACCTTGGCGTGGTCGGGCCTTATGTCCCAACCCTTGAGGGTGCGCAGGTCGGTCATGCCGTTGATGCCGCCGGTGTAGCCCTGCTGGCCCACGATCAGGATGGTGAGGATGGCCGCCACCGCCTGGGTGATGATGGCAAAGTAGGTGCCGCCGACGCGGCGCTTGAACATCGCAGTGCCGATGATCAGCGCGAAGATGCCGGGGACCAGGATGATGGCGAGGATGGTGAAGGTGAGACTGTGAAACGGTTGCCAGAACAGTGGCAGTGACGTGATCTGATTCCAGTCCATGAAGTCCGGGATGCCTGGCGTCGACTGGATCTTGGTATTCTCGACGCTGGAGGCCTCCAGCTTGAGGAACATCGCCATGCAATAGCCGCCGAGGCCGAAGAACACGCCTTGCCCCAGACTGAGAATGCCGCCGTAGCCCCAGCACAGCACGAGACCGAGCGCGACGAAGGCGTAGGTCAGATATTTTGCGACGAGGTTGAGACGGAACACATCCAGCGAGAGCGGCAGGATCACGAACAGCACAACGGCCAGCACGAGGAAGCCCATGAGCTCGGATCGATTGAAGAAGCGTGAGTTGATGACCATGACTTGCCTGTTTCTTGTTATTTGCGGACCTTGAGGGCGAAGAGACCCTGCGGCCGCAGCATCAGGATTCCGACAACGGCAAGCAGCGTCAGCACCTTGGCCATCGAGCCCGACAGGAAGAACTCGAGGGTGGATTGGGTCTGCGAGATCGAGAAGGCCGATGCGATGGTGCCGAGCAGGCTTGCCGCGCCGCCGAACACGACCACCAGGAACGTATCGACGATGTAAAGCTGTCCGGAGGTCGGCCCGGTCGAGCCGATCATGGTGAAGGCGCTCCCGGCGACACCGGCAATGCCGCAACCGAGGCCGAAAGTGTAGCGATCCACCTTTTCGGTGTTGATGCCGACGGCACCGGCCATGATGCGGTTCTGCACGACGGCGCGCACCTGCCGACCCCAGCGCGATTTGTACATCACGTAGGCAACACCGACGGTGATCAGGACGGTGAGGCACATCACGAAGACGCCGTTGATCGGCACTTCGATGCTGTCGGTTACGTGCAGCGAGCCAAGCATCCATTGCGGCAGCTCGACGCCGACCTCGCGCGCGCCGAACACGGAGCGATAGGCCTGTTGCAGGATCAGGCTGAGGCCCCAGGTCGCAAGCAGCGTGTCGAGCGGGCGCTTGTAGAGATGCCGTATCAGCACCCATTCCACCAGCATCCCCAACGCACCGGATGCGATAAAGGCCAGGATCATCGCGAGGAAGAAGTAGCCGCTGAACAGGCTCGGCAAATAGGATTGGAAGAAACTCGAGGTCATCCAGGTGACGTAGGCCCCAAGGATCATGAACTCGCCATGGGCCATGTTGATGACGCCCATCTGGCCGAAGATGATCGCAAGACCGAGCGCCATCAGGACGTAGACGGAGAACAGGATCAGTCCTGCAAAGCCCTGCATGACGAAGATGGAGCCAAGGTCACCAAGCGAGTAGTCGCCGAACATCGATGTCCTCCGTCGGGAAAGGGTCCCGGGGGGGGGGCGGGGGGGCGGGGCGGGGGGCTTGGGCGTGGATTTGCGGTCCACGCCAGGGAGAGGGTTTGCCTGAGAGGGAAACGGCGGCGAACGCCGTGACTGACTGGTAGCTCTGGTCTTACTGGTAACCCTTGGGGAACGGATCCGGCTCGACCAGATCGGCGGTCTCGTAGATCAGCTCGAACTGGCCATCGAGCTTGGCGCGCCCCACCCGGGTCTTCGACCAGAGGTGATGATTTTCGTGGATGCGCACATAGCCTTCCGGAGCGCCCTTGAACTCGATGCCTGGCGACGCCGCCGCGATCTTGTCGATGTCGAAGGAGCCCGCCTTCTCCACTGTCAACTTCCACAGCCACGGGCCGAGATAGGCAGCCTGGGTGACGTCTCCGATCACGGTCTTCTCGCCCCACATCTTCTTGAACGCCGGGACGAAGGTCTTGTTGTTGGGATTGTCGAGCGACTGGAAGTACTTCATGCAGGCATAGGCGCCCGCGATGTTCTCGCCGCCGATGCCGTCGATCTCGTCTTCCGTCACCGAGATCGTCAGCAGCGCCTGCTTGGAGAGGTCGATGCCGGCGGCCTTGAGCTGCTTGTAGAACGCGACGTTCGAGCCGCCGACAACGTCGGTGAAGATCACGTCGGGCTTGGTCAGCTTGATCTTGTTGATGACCGAATTGAATTGGGTATTGCCGAGCGGATAATACTCTTCGCCGACAACCTTGCCCTTCAGCACGTTCTCGACATGCTTGCGCGCGATCTTGTTCGAGGTGCGCGGCCAGATGTAGTCGGAGCCGATGAAGAAGAACGACTTCGCACCCTTCTCCTTGGCGATCCAATTCAGGCCGGCGAGGATCTGCTGAGTGGCTTCCTGGCCGGTGTAGATCACGTTCTTGGACTGCTCGAGACCTTCATAGAAGGTCGGGTAATAGAGCATGCCGTTGTACTGCTCCATGACCGGCAGCACGGCCTTGCGGGACGCCGAGGTCCAGCAGCCCATGATCGCCGCGACCTTGTCGTTGACCAGCAATTTCTTGGCCTTTTCGGCAAAGGTCGGCCAATCGCTGGCGCCGTCTTCCTGGATGAACTTGATCTTGCGCCCGAGCACGCCGCCCATGGCGTTGATCTGCTCGATGGCGAGCTTTTCGGCTTCGATCGAGCCGGTCTCGGAGATCGCCATGGTGCCGGTCGCCGAATGCAGGATGCCGACCGTCACCTCGGTGTCGGTGACCGCGAGACCCGTGGTATTGACCGCCGAGGTCGCCGGGGCCTGCGCAAAAGATGCTCGCGGTAGCAGGGTGATGGCCGGCACGGCCGCCATTCCCATCAATAATTTGCGCCGGAGCGGCGATAACAGGCCCTTGTTCGCTTCGTCTGACATGAGCACCCCACTGTTGTTCGAGGACACGCGATTGGTGCCGTGAGGATGGCTCGAATTTGTGCACTGCAAGCATACGCAAGATCGCGTATACTGCACCGCAAAATGACGACGTAGGCTTTTGGTACAGGTTTTGCGAGGGATGCGGGAGTTCGGGAGTGGGGGTTAAGTGGCAGGGCGGCAGCGGATAGATCGCGTCAGGCGCCAGTACAACCAATGGGTCGCCAACCAGACGCTGGAAGACTACGCGCTGCGCTTCACCGCCAAGAGCGCGCGCCGGTGGTCCGCCGCCCGCGTCGCCAACACCGCACTGGGCGCCATCTCCTTTCTCGCTCTGGAGGCGATCGGCGGCACCATCACCCTGAACTACGGTGTTACCAACGCCACCGCCGCGATCCTCGTCGTCTCCGCCATCATCTTCTGCTGCGGCGTTCCGATTGCCTATTATGCCGCCAAATGCGGCATCGACATTGACCTGCTCACCCGCGGCGCCGGCTTTGGTTATATCGGCTCGACCGTCACCTCGCTCATCTACGCCTCCTTCACCTTCATCTTCTTCGCGATCGAAGCGGTGATCCTGGCCACGGCGCTCGAGATGTGCTTCGGCATTCCGCGCCCGATCGGCTATCTCATCAGCGCCGTCGCAATCATCCCGCTTGTCACCTACGGCATCACGCTGATCAGCCGCTTCCAGCTCTGGACGCAGCCGATCTGGATCATCCTGCACATCCTGCCCTTCGCGGCGATCGCCTGGGCCAATCCTTACTCATTCACGGAGTGGCGGAAATTCGCCGGCGAGCACGGCGACCCCAGCGGACATTTCGATCTGCTGCTGTTCGGTGTCGCATCTTCCGTGGTGTTTTCGCTGGTGGCCCAGATCGGCGAGCAGGTCGACTTCCTCAGGTTCCTGCCGCGCGACCGCCGCACCTCGCGAACGTCGTGGTGGGCCGCCCTGCTGATCGCGGGCCCCGGCTGGATCATCTTCGGCGCGCTGAAATTGCTGCTGGGCTCGTTTCTCGCCTTCTTCGCGCTGAGCCACGGTCTCTCCAGCGAGCTGGCGGCCGAGCCGGCGCACATGTATCTCGAAGCGTTTCGCTACGTGCTGTCGCAGCCGGACATGGCCCTGGCACTCACCGGCGCGTTCGTGATCCTGTCGCAGCTCAAGATCAACGTCACCAACGCCTATGCAGGCTCGATCGCCTGGTCGAACTTCTTCTCGCGTCTGACACATAGCCATCCCGGCCGGGTCGTCTGGCTGGTGTTCAACGTGATGGTGGCGCTGCTGCTGATGGAGATCGGCGTCTACAAGGCCTTGGAGCAGACGCTCGCGCTCTACTCCAATGTCGCGATCGCCTGGGTCGGGGCGCTGGTGTCCGATCTCGTGGTCAACAAGCCGCTCGGCCTGCGCCCACCGCAGATGGAGTTCAAGCGCGCCCATCTCTACGACATTAACCCGGTCGGCGTCGGCGCGATGACGATCGCGACCATCGTCTCGATCGCGGCATTCTACGGCCTGTTCGGCTCGACCATGAAAGCGCTCGCGGCCTTCGTCGCGCTGACGGTCGCCTTCGTCACCGCGCCCGTCATCGCCTGGCTCACTGACGGTAAATACTACATCGCGCGCAAGCCGAAGAGGAGCTGGGCCAATATCGAATCGATCCAGTGCTGCATCTGCGAGCACCATTTCGAGCCGGAGGACATGACCTCCTGTCCTGCCTATGCCGGCCCGATCTGCTCGCTATGCTGCTCGCTCGACGCGCGCTGCCATGATTTGTGCAAACCGCATGCGCGGGCGCAGGTGCAGTTCGCCGACGCGCTCGCCAGGATCCTGCCGCAGTCGATCTATCAGCGGATCAATTCGCAGTTCGGCCACTACATCGGTGTGTTCGTGGTCTCCGCGGGCCTCGTCGCGCTGGTGCTGGGGCTGATCTACCTCCAGACCTCGGTCAGCGTGCCAGGCGAGAACATGCTCGTCTCCAACGTGCTCTGGAAGGTGTTCTTCTCGCTCAGCATCATCATCGGGGTCGTGGCTTGGCTGTTCGTGCTGGCGCAGCAGAGCCGACGGGCCGCCGAGGCCGAGACCCGGCGCCAGACCACGCTGCTGATCCAGGAGATCGATGCCCACAAGCGCACCGACGCAGAGCTCCAGCGCGCCAAGGAAATCGCCGAATCCGCCAACCTCGCCAAGAGCCGCTACGTGGTCGGCCTGAGCCACGAGCTGCGCTCGCCGCTCAACGCGATCAGCGGCTATGCCCAACTCCTGGAGCAGGACACCACGCTCAACACCAAGCCGCGCGACCAGGTCCGCGTCGTCCGCCGCAGCGCCGATCACCTCTCCGGCCTGATCGACGGCATTCTGGACATCTCCAAGATCGAGGCGGGGCGGCTGTACCTGTCGCGCGACGAGGTGCGCTTGACCGAATTCCTCGACCAGCTCGTCGGCATGTTTCGCCTCCAGGCCGCTGCCAAGAGCATCGACTTCGTGTTCAGACGGCCGGCACATTTGCCGGTCGTGGTCTATGCCGACGAAAAGCGGCTGCGCCAGGTGCTGATCAATCTGCTGTCCAACGCGATCAAATTCACCCAGACCGGCAGTGTGCAGTTCGTGGTGCACTATCGCAGCCCGGTCGCGGAGTTCGAGGTGATCGACACCGGCCCGGGCATCCAGGGCGACGATCTCGAACGCATCTTCGCCCCCTTCGAACGCGGCGCGCTCGGTGTCTCGCAGCCGCAGACCGGCACTGGGCTCGGCCTGACCATCAGCCGGCTGCTCGCCGGCGTCATGGGCGGCGATATCAAGGTCTTGAGCACGGTCGGCAGCGGCAGCACGTTCAAGGTCAAGATGCTGCTATCGGAAGTCACCAATCCGCAGCGCATTGCGCCGGTGGAGGCCCCGATCTCTGGCTATCACGGCGCGCGCAAGACCATCCTCATCACCGACGACGATCCCGTGCATCGCGACCTCCTGCGTGAGGTGTTGACACCGCTCGGCTTCATCCTGCTCAGCGCTCCCGACGGACCTGGCTGCCTGGCGCTGGCCCAGCACTGCCGGCCCGATCTGTTCCTGCTCGACATCTCCATGCCGGGCATGGACGGCTGGACGGTCGCGGAGACGCTACGCGCGAACGGACACCATCAGGCGCGCATCCTGATGGTGTCGGCCAGCGCGCTCGAGGCCCACGGCACACCGCTGGCGCAGCCTTTCCACGACGGCTATCTGATGAAGCCGATCGACATTCCCAGGCTTTTGGAAGGCATCCGCCAGCTTCTCAAGATCGAATGGCAATACGGCTCGGATGAGATCGCCGTGCCGCTATGGCGGCCGGAGAGCGGCTCGCGGCCGCCTGTACGACACATCGAAGCGCTGATCGGGCTTGGTCAGATCGGCTACGTCAAGGCTATCCAGTTGAAGCTGGACGAGATCGGCAGCGAGCACCCTGAACATGCCGACTTCGTCGCGGAAATGCGGTCGCTGATCGACCGCTTCGATCTCGACCAGTACATGGCCACATTGAAGACGTTGCATGCGTATGAGCACTGAGTCGAAAAAGCGCGACGTCGCGCTCGTTGTCGACGACTCCCCGGAGACGCTGCGGCTGCTCACCGACGCGCTCGACAGCGCCGGGATGACGGTAATGGTGGCGCTCGACGGCGCGGCCGCGATGCGCATCGTCGACCAGATCACGCCTGACATCGTGCTGCTCGACGCGGTGATGCCGGGCATGGACGGGTTCGAGACCTGCCGCCGCCTCAAGCGTGATGCGGGTCTTGCCAATGTCCCGGTGATCTTCATGACGGGGCTCGCCGAGACCGAGCACATCGTGCGCGGGCTGGAGGCCGGCGGCGTCGACTACGTGACGAAGCCGATCGTGATCGAGGAGATGCTGGCGCGCATCCGCGTTCATCTCGGCAATGCGCGGCTGACGCAAAGCGCACGCGCTGCGCTCGACGTCTCGGGCCGATTCCTGTTCGCGGTCAACCGCCAGGGCAAATTATTGTGGGCGACCCCGCAGGCGCAGAAGCTGCTGGCGGACCACCACGGCGCGCAGGCCGACGACGATTTCGTCCTGCCGGTATCATTGCTGCAATGGCTGGAGCAGGCCAAGGGCAAGGGCAGCTCGAAGTCTCAGGCCGCTTCCCTGCCCGACAATCCTCAACTCCGGTTGTACTACATGGGCGAGACCGCGCCGAACGAGTTCCTGCTGCGGCTGTCCAGGGAGTCCGGCACCGCGCCGCCACCCGAATTCACCAGCGAGCTTGGCCTCACCACCCGCGAAGGCGAGGTGCTGGCCTGGCTCAGCAAGGGCAAGACCAACCGCGACATCGCGCAGATCTTGGGCTTGAGCCCGCGCACGGTCGACAAGCATCTCGAGCAGATCTACTCCAAGCTTGGGGTCGAGAACCGGACTGCGGCTGCGGCGATTGCAACGAATGCAACAAGAAGGAATTCCTGACCCCCCACCGCCGTCGTCCTGGACAAGCGCAGCGAAGCGGAGCGCCGATCCAGGACCCATTACCACGGTACGTCGTATGGCGAAGACTCTTGATGACAAGCTCGCGCCGCAACATCTCCCTGGGGTGATGGTCCTGGCTTTCGCCAGGACGACGGAGAAGTTTGTAGCGTCGCCTGCCGCGCCTCACCCGTACACGAACTCCCCGCCATCCAGATCCGTCTTCGGGATCTCGTCCTTTTCGGTCCAGTAATCCTGGCTGTGCTGCCATTCCGGTTTGTCGCCGCGCTTGGGCAGCAGGTCCATGTTGCGCATCATGTAGCCGGGGTTGAAGTTTTCCGGATCGATCCAGGGCAGGATCGGCATGTTGTGGTCTTCGGCGCGCAACTTGACCTCGACCTTCTTCTTGCCTTTGACCTTCATGTGACCGAGCAGGCGGCAGACGAAGTCGGCGACGAGGTCGACGCGCAGCGTCCAGCTGGCGCGGAAATAGCCGAACACCCAGACCATGTTCGGCACGCCCGTGAACATCATGCCGCGATAGGTGACGGTGTCGCCGAAAGCGAGCGGCTTGCCGTCGATCTCGAAGGCGATGTCGCCGAGCGCCGCGAGATTGAAGCCGGTCGCGGTGACGATGATGTCAGCTTCCAGCAGCTTGCCGGATTTGAGCTGGATACCGTTCTCGACGAAACATTCGATCTCGTCGGTGACGACAGACGCCTTGCCGCTGGCGATGCCCTTGAACAGATCGGCATCGGGCACGAAGGCGATGCGCTGCCGCCAGGGCCGGTAGCTCGGCGTGAAATGTGTGTCGACATCGTACTCCGGACCGAGCACCGCGCTGATCTGCCCGATCAGCTCTTGCTTCACCTGCTCGGGATTTGACAAGCAAAGCTTGGTGAACGCGTCCTGCTCGAACAGGATCTTGCGCCGGACGATCTCGTGGATCCAGGCCTCGTCGACCTGCAGCCGGCGCAGCTCCTCCGCGATCTCGATTGCGTTGCGGCCCAAACGGAAATAGGTCGGCGAACGCTGCAGCATCGTGACATGCGCGCATTTGTCGGCAATGTTCGGCACCAGCGTCGCCGCCGTCGCGCCGGAGCCGATCACGACGATCTTCTTGTTCGCGAGGTCGATATCATCGGGCCAGGTCTGCGGATGAACGATGCGGCCCTTGAAGCGATCCGTGCCCTTCCATTCCGGCGTATAGCCTTCCGAATGGCGGTAATAGCCTTGGCACATCCAGAGAAAGTTCGCCGTGAAAGTTTTCGGCTCGCCGGTGTCGGTCGTCACCGCCTCGATAGTCCAGAGGTTCTGCTCGCTCGACCAGCTCGCCGAATTGATCTTGTGCTTGTAGCGGATATGCCGCGCGATATCGTTTTCGTCGATCACCTCGTTCATGTAGGCGAGGATTTCGTCGGCGGTCGCGATCGGCGGCCCGACCCAGGGCTTGAAGCTATAACCGAAGGTGTGGAGGTCGCTGTCCGAACGAATTCCGGGATAGCGGTGCGTGGTCCATGTGCCGCCGAACGTCGCCTGCGTTTCCAGGATGACGAAGCTCGCACCCGGAAGCTGCTTGGTCATGTGATAGGCGCTACCGATACCCGAGATACCGGCACCGACGATCAGCACGTCGAAATGTTCAGAAGCTTGTTTGGCCGTGGCGTGACTGCGAACAGCGACATTCATTGTTGCTTCTATGCCTTGCTTGTTTTTGTGCCCGCCCTTGATTGGGCGGCGCGTTTCCTCCGCGACGGACGTGGTTGCCCATCGCGCTTCCGCTTCAAGATGACATAGATCAGGGCGCGGTCAAATCACAGCGCCGCACCCCAGATCCGCGCGGTCTGCAAGATCCAGTCGCGATAGAGCGTGAGCGGCGTGACGCCGGTCAGCCCGCCGCAGCCGGCGGCTCCGTTCGGCCCCGTGGACCAACTGATGACGCCGACGAGCACGGCTCCGGTCGGCTTGTCCTCGAACACGGGACCGCCGGAATCACCGGTGCAAGCCCCAATTCCGTCGCGAACACCGTTGGTTACGGGGTCGACCAGCCTGATCTGGAGCGTGCCGGGCTGCCCCGTCGCGACGAGGCCGGCAATACGCGTCGCGCCGCCACTCTTGCCGTCGCCACGCACGGTGACGCCAATACCGGCGATGACGAAGCGGCTGCCGACCTGGATCGGAATATTCGGCGCACCGACCGGCACCGTCGATTTTCCCTTGAGTGGAATTTCCAATTGCAGAAGCGCCAGGTCGGCGGTAGCGCGATGCGCTTGCATCGCCTGCATGTTGAAATTCGGATGGATCGCGACGGTGCGGACATTCAGCAGCTGCGGCTGCCCGTCGGTGCCGCGATCGACGATCTTGTAGTCCGCGCCGGGCTGCACGCAGTGGGCAACGGTGAGCACCAGCTTTGGCGCAACCAGGGTGCCGGTACAGAAATTACCGCGCGAGCCGACGATCGTGACGACGGCGCGCGCGACGCCATCGGCCTGCGGCGTGCCGCCGCCAACGATGGCATAAGCGGGCGTGGCGAGCAGCAGCGCGGTTGCGATGATGGTTACAAGCTTTTTCATGGGAACACGCTTTGGTATCGGCATCGCTGACGGCGGTGGGATGGCTTCGGACTGGCCCTTGCCGATAGCGCATGCTAGCGCTCTTGGAAAGGAATTGACGAGGGCGGGATCTTGACGATCGAGGCTGTGATCTTTGATTTTGGCGGCGTGCTGACGAGTTCGCCGTTTGAGGCGTTCACGCGGTTCGAGACAGAGCGTGGCCTGCCCATCGACATCATCCGGCGCACCAACGCCGCCAATCATCTGGAAAATGCATGGGCCAAGTTCGAGCGCGCCGAGGTCGACATCGACACGTTCGATCATTTGTTCGCGACGGAATCGCTGGCGCTCGGCGCAGAGGTGCGCGGCCGCGATGTGCTCCCGCTGCTTCAGGGGGATCTGCGCCCCGAGATGGTCGAAGCGCTGAAGCGCATCAAGGCGCAATTCAAGACCGGCTGCATTACCAACAATCTGCCGGCCAATGCGATCGGCAGCATGACCGGGCGCTCACTCTATGTCGCCGAGGTGATGGTGCTGTTTGATCATGTGATCGAGTCCGCCAAGATCGGCCTGCGCAAACCCGACCCGCGCATTTATCAGCTGATGGTCGAGGCGCTGAAGGTCGATCCGAAGAATTGCGTCTATCTCGACGATCTCGGCGTCAATCTGAAGCCGGCCCGCGAGATGGGCATGACGACGATCAAGGTCACCAGCGGCGCCCAGGCGATCGCTGAGCTCGAGGCCGCGACGGGATTGAAGCTGAGCTAGGCGGTGAACCGTAGGGTGGGCAAAGCGAAGCGTGCCCACCAAAGCTCGCGCGGCCCGGAATGAATATGGTGGGCACGGCGCGATGCGCCTTTGCCCCACCCTACGAACGCTACTCCGCCGCGGCTGCGATCCGCTCCGGAAACGCCGCGGCAAGTGACGCGCGATCGGCTTTCAGCACGCCGCGCTCGGTGATGAGGCCGGTGACGAGCCGCGCCGGGGTGACGTCGAAGGCATAATTCGCGACCGGCGAGCCCTCCGGCACGATGCGCACGGTCTCAAGTCTTCCGTCCGCAGTGCGGCCGGTCATGTCGGTGACTTCCGTGCCGCTGCGCTGCTCGATCGGGATGTCGCGGATGCCGTCATCGACGGCGAAGTCGATCGTCGGCGACGGCAGCGCGACATAGAACGGCACGTTATTGTCGTGCGCGGCGAGCGCCTTCAAATATGTGCCGATCTTGTTGCAGACGTCGCCATTGGCAGCAACGCGATCGGTGCCGACGATGGCGAGATCGACCATGCCGTGCTGCATCAGATGCCCGCCGGTGTTGTCCGGAATCACCGTATGCGCCACGCCGTGATGGCCGAGCTCCCAGGCCGTGAGCGAGGCGCCCTGGTTGCGCGGACGCGTCTCGTCGACCCAGACATGGACCTTGATGCCGCGCTCATGCGCCAGATAGATCGGCGCTGTCGCCGTGCCCCAGTCGACGGTCGCAAGCCAGCCGGCGTTGCAATGGGTCAGCACATTGACGGTCTCGCCCGACTTCTTTTTTGCGACGATCGCCTCGATGAGTTTCAGGCCATTGCCGGCGATGCCGCGGTTGATCTCGACGT
The DNA here is from genome assembly GCF_055811695.1 of Bradyrhizobium sp. MI1.3. Taxonomy (NCBI): domain Bacteria; kingdom Pseudomonadati; phylum Pseudomonadota; class Alphaproteobacteria; order Hyphomicrobiales; family Nitrobacteraceae; genus Bradyrhizobium; species Bradyrhizobium sp. MI1.3. The sequence continues at coordinate 76,634 of NZ_JBVVPQ010000017.1, forward strand.
CCTGCTCGACGATCTCGTCGGCGCGCGCATAGGCAGCTTCGGCGCGCTCCAGCGGATCGATCGGCGCGAGGCTCGCGCGCATCTCGTCCAGGGCCCATTTAAGATTGATCGCCGTCGGCCGCGCCACCACGAGCGTGTCGTAGGCGCGCTTCAGACCGGCGTCGGAAGCGTCCTCGCGCATTGCGAGCGCCACGCCGTAAGCTGCGGTCGCGCCGATCAGCGGCGCACCGCGCACCAGCATGTCGCGGATGGCGAGGGCCGCGTCCTCGCATGAGGTCAGCTTCGCAACGATGAACTCATGCGGCAGCCGGCGCTGGTCGATCGCGCCGACCGACCAGCCGTCGCGCTCACGCCAGATGCTGCGGAAATGCTTGCCGTCGACTTTCATGGCATTCTGCCTTTCGTATCACGTCCGCAGGATGCGCCCGGCCACCGCATCGAGCTTCTTCAGGAGCTCGGGATCGCGCGCCTCGGGCGCGGTGATCAGCGCGGTATCGAGCGCGCGGTCCGAGCCGATCGGGCACGGCTCATGCTCGCGCGGGAAGTCTTTCGCCAGCCGCGCCACCAGCGCTTTTGCCTTGTCGGCGTTCGAGCTCAGAACGCGGATGATGTCCTGCACGGTGACGGCGTCGTGATCGGGATGCCAGCAATCGAAATCCGTCACCATCGCAACGGTGGCGTAGCAAAGCTCGGCCTCACGCGCGAGTTTCGCCTCGGGCATGTTGGTCATGCCGATCACGGAATAGCCCAGCGTCTTGTAGGTCATGCTTTCCGCATAGGTCGAGAATTGCGGCCCCTCCATGCAGACATAGGTGCCGCCTCGCGCAAACGCGATGCCCTCGGCTTCGGCCGCCGTGGCAAGATGGATGCGCAGCCGCGGCGAGACCGGGTGCGCCATCGACACATGCGCGACGCATCCCCTCCCGAAGAACGAGCTCTCGCGCTTGTGGGTACGATCGACGAACTGGTCGACGAGAACGAAGGTTCCCGGCGGCAGCTCCTCCCTGAACGAGCCGCAGGCCGACAGCGAGATCAGGTCGGTGACGCCGGCGCGCTTGAGGATGTCGATATTGGCGCGATAATTGATATCGGAGGGCGACAGCCGGTGGCCCTTGTCGTGGCGCGGCAGGAACACGATCGGCAGGCCGGCAATGGAGCCGCGCCGCAGGGGCGCCGACGGCTCGCCCCAGGGGCTCCTGATCACCTCTTCGCGAGCGTCCTCCAGCCCCGGCAGATCGTAGATGCCGGAGCCGCCGATGATGCCCAATACCGCCTGCGCCATGCCTGCTCCACCCCGTTTGCGCCATCGCAATCCCGAGAGGAAGCTATGCCAGTTTTACATCGGTTTTGGAACGGGGGATGGGATCAGGAAGTGCCGTCAGGAGGATGCGCGCCAGCACTCCTGATTATGCCGCGGCCGCCGACTGCAGCTGGGTCGCGACCATGCGCTCCAGCGTCTCGACGGACTGGAAGTTCTCCGGTGTGATCTCGGACTGCGGAATCGTGAAGTCGAACTCGGCTTCGACGCCGAGCATCAGATTGACCATGTCCATCGAGGTCAGGCCGACGTCGACGAGCTTGGCCTGCGGCGCGACCTCAGCGGAGAGCGAGTTCTGGGCGAGGATGCCCTTCACCAGCTTGATGATGCGATTGCGCAACTCGGTATCGAAAGCCTGCATCGGTAAATTCCCATCTGTCGACAAAGGTCGGACCGGTTGCCGGCTACGATGGGCACGGCGGGCCGATCCCGCAATGGACGCCACCATTACTTCGCGTTTCTTAGTAAACGATGACTCAGATTGTCTGGAATTCCGGCTTCTTACAGATCCCTAACGCGACCGCGGAAATCCGGGCGATGCAAACAACCCGAACTTAACTGTTCGTTCGGAATTGGCCTTTGTTTACCCTCTATTTCATCGACGAATTTGAATTAAATCCGTAGCCTCATCTCATAAGCAAAGATGGTCGGAGGATCGCTTGCGGCATCGCGAATGATGCCGGCGATCCTGAACGGCAAACCGGAGGCGGACGAGTATGAACGTGCGTGAAGCAGTCCTCACTGTCGACGAGACGCAGACGAGCTTTCTCGAGCAGGGTCCCTCTCTCATTGAGCGCGCCGCCCGGACCGCCACCGTGGCGGCTGCCGACGCAGACGGGGTCGATCGCGATGCCCGCTTCCCCCACAAGGCTTTCGAGGTTGCGCGTGAGCAGAAGCTGCTCGGCGTCATGATCCCGGTCGAGTTCGGCGGCTTCGGTGCCTCGATCCACGACCTCACCGACGTCTGCTACACGCTCGGACGCGCCTGCGCCTCCACGGCGATGATCTACGCGATGCACACGACAAAGGTCGCCTGCGTCGTCAGGCACGGTCACGGCATTCCCTGGATGGAAACCATGATGCGCCGGGTCGCGCGCGACCAGTGGCTGCTCGCCTCCTCCACCACCGAAGGCCAGAACGGCGGCAACATCCGCGCTAGCGCCGCCGCCGTCGACGTCGCCGGCGACACTGTCTCGCTGCTGCGCGACGCCACCGTGATCTCCTACGGCGCCGAGGCCGACGGCCTCGTGACCATCGCCCGCCGCGCCACAGACGCTTCTGCGTCTGACCAGGTACTGCTGGCGCTCGCCAGGGACGATTATTCGCTGAAGCGGACGCTGGGCTGGGAAACGCTCGGCATGCGCGGCACCTGCTCGACCGGCTTCGAGCTGAAGGTCGACTGCCCGACCGACCGCGTCTTCCCGGAATCCTACGACAAGATCCACGCCCAGACCATGACGCCGTTCGCACATCTGTGCTGGTCCTCGGCCTGGGCTGGTATCGGTGCAGCCGCCGTCACCCGTGCGCAGACCTTCGTTCGCAAGGCCGCCCGCAGCTCAGGCGGACAGATGCCTCCGGCAGCCGCGCATTTCACCGCCGCCAAGATGTCGCTGGCCAAGCTGCGGGCGCTGATATCAGCCAATATCGACGCCTTTGCTCGCGCCGAGCACGACGAACGCGCGCTCGGCTCGCTCGACTTCCAGTCTTCGATTACGCTTCTGAAGGTGCAGGCCTCGGAGCTCGCGGTCGAGACCGTGATGCATGCGATGCGCACCGCAGGCCTTTCCGGCTACCGCAACGACGGTGAGTTCACCATGGGCCGCCACCTGCGCGACGTGCTGTCGTCGCCGATCATGATCAACAACGACCGCATTCTGGCCAATGCCGCGACATCGACCCTGATGAGCGGCGTGCCACTGAGCCTTCACGACTGACGTGCATTCACGACTAAACCAACAAGAATAATTTCGAGATAGCAGGATATCGACCCATGAACATTGCCGTCCTCCCCAATTCACCCGAGACCGCCCCGCAAATCGCGGATCCGCTGGATCATCTCGCCGGGAAGCTGTTCCACCCGATGGGCTCGGACGGCGTCTATGCCCGCACCGCGCTCTACGAGGGCATCGTCGAAAAGCTCGCCGCACTGATTACGAGCCATCGCGAGGCGGGCACCGAAGTGATGCGCTTCCCGCCGGTGATGAGCCGTTCACAGCTCGAGAAGTCCGGCTACCTCAAGAGCTTTCCGAACCTGCTCGGTTGCGTCTGCGGCCTGCACGGCACCGAGCGCGAGATCAACGCCGCGGTCAGCCGCTTCGATGCCGGCGGCGACTGGACCAGCTCGCTCTCGCCGGCAGACCTCGTGCTGTCGCCGGCGGCCTGCTATCCCGTCTATCCGATCGCGGCGAGCCGCGGCCAGTTGCCGAAGGGTGGGCTGCGCTTCGACGTCGCCGCCGACTGCTTCCGCCGTGAACCGTCAAAACATCTCGACCGGCTGCAATCGTTCCGGATGCGGGAATATGTCTGCATCGGCAGCCCCGATGACGTCGCCGATTTCCGCGAGCGCTGGATGGTGCGGGCGCAGGCGATTGCGACCGATCTCGGTCTCACCTTCCGCGTCGATTATGCGAGCGATCCGTTCTTCGGCCGCGTCGGTCAGATGAAGGCGGTGAGCCAGAAGCAGCAGCAGCTCAAGTTCGAACTGCTGATCCCGCTGCGCTCGGAAGAGCAGCCGACCGCCTGCATGAGCTTCAATTATCACCGCGAGCATTTCGGCACGACCTGGGACATCAAGGACGCCCATGGCGAGCCGGCCCACACCGGCTGCGTCGCCTTCGGCATGGACCGTCTGGCCGTCGCCATGTTCCACACCCACGGCACCGACCCTTCCGCATGGCCCGCCAAGGTGCGGGAGATCATGGGCCTGCAGCCGCAGATCGCGGCCGATGCCCACGGCGAAGGCTGGCGCTAGCGGAACGAGGCCGGTCATTTCCACGGGAAAGACGAGCGTGATCCATACCAAGGTCCGATGCCGCGAGATCACCGAGGCCGACGTCGATGCGGTCGCGGACTTGCTGACGCGCGGCTTCGTCGGCCGCTCGCGCAGCTACTGGATCCAGGGCCTGCGCCGGCAAGCCTTCCGACCCGTACCGGACGGCTACCCGCGCTTCGGCTACATGCTCGACAATGATGGTACGCCGGTCGGCGTGCTGTTGCTGATCTATACGGCGCGAAGGGACGGCGACGAGACCGCCATCCAGTGCAATTTGTCGAGCTGGTACGTCGACCCGGCCTACCGCAATTACGCCCCGCTCCTGACCAAGATCGCGCAACGTCACAAGGACGTCACCTATCTCAACATCAGCCCGGCGCCCTGGACCTGGCCGATCATCGAGACGCAGGGCTTTCGCGCCTATTGCCGCGGCATATTCTTTTCCGTCCCTGCGCTGGCGCGCGTCCCACGCTGGAGCAAGATCGAGGTCATCTCGCAGCACGCCAAGACGATCGACGGGCTTTCCGATGCCGAGACCGATCTCTTGACGCGGCATGCGCGCTACAATTGCCTCAGCGTCGTCTGCCGCACGCCGAAAGGAGCGTTCCCCTTCATCCTGCAACCGGTGCGCATCCGCCGTGGCATCATTGCGCCACCCGCGATGAAGCTGATCTACTGCCGCAACGCGGCCGAATACACCGAATGCGCGGGCCGCATCGGCCGGCTGCTGCTGCGGCTCGGCAAGATCGCGGTCGCCGTCGATTCCAACGGCCCGGTTCCCGGCCTCGTCGGCATCTATACCGAGCGTCGCGGCCGCAAATATTTCAAAGGCCCACACCGGCCGCAGCTCGCCGACCTCACGGATACGGAACTCGTGCTGTACGGGCCGTAGGCGCCGTTTGGGCCAGACATTCGATGTCATTAGGGCCTAACGCGCAATTGCGCAGGTCGACCGGCGCGACGCGTGCCTGCACGCCCCTCCACATTCGCACGCATCACTGCGATGCTGGTCACCCTCCGTAAACTACGGCGCTTAAGGGAATTTTCCCGCCTCTTCGCTAGCCTCGGCGACCGAATTACCTTGCGTTAGGTCTATTGCCCGCCGAGACCCCGCCGCCCCATGACGTCGATGCGCGACAACGAGCTTGATGCACGCCGCGAGCAAGGCCCGAAGGCCCTGGTCGGGCTGAGCCAGCTTGCGCTCGACCACATGGAGCAAGGCGTCTGCGTCTACGATGCCGGCAACCGGATCGTGCTGGTCAATCAGCGCTACCTTGCGCTGTTCAACATGTCGGCCGACATCGTGCGGGTCGGCACGACCTACCGCGACGTGCTCGCCCACAGCGTGGCCCTTGGCAATATCCCCGCAGACGAAGTCGACACACTTTATGCCGCGCGCATGGCGCGGATCGCGACCGGCCAGCCGTTCCGGACTGAACAGACGCTTGCAAGCGGCCTCGTCATGGCGCTCGAGCTGAAGCCGTTTCCCGGCGGCGGCTGGATGACGATATGCGACGACGTCAGCCGCCTCGCCCGGGTCGAGGCGGAGCTGCGCGTGCAGACTGAGCGCAGCCAGCACGCGCTCGCCAACATGTCGCACGGGCTGATCATGTACGACGCCGACAGCCGTGTCGTCGTCTGCAACGAACGTTTCCTGAAGCTCTACAATCTCGACGCGGACATCGTGAAGCCGGGCGTCACGCACGGCGCGACCATCGATCATTGGCTTTCGCGCGGCAACCTGCCGGGGATGTCGGCCGACGAATTCCACGACACCAGGCTGGAGGACGTGCGCACCAGGACGACGAAAACCCTGCTGGTGATGCGCTATGACGGACGGATGGTGCAGGTGGTTTCCCGTTTTCTGCCCGACGGCGGCTGGGTGACGGTGCACGAAGACGTCACCGAGCGGCTGCAATACGAGGAGATGCTGAGGCAGCAGAACTTCATGCTCGATGCGGCGCTGGAGAACATGGCGCACGGACTCGCCTTCTACGACAGCGACATGCGCCTGCGCGTCTGCAACACCACCTACCGAAAGATCTATCGGCTGTCGCCGGAGGAAGCCAAGCCAGGCACGCATCTCGGCGAACTGATCGAACGCTCGATGGCAAACGGCGCGTTCTCGTCCGAGTATAGTCCGCAACAACTCCTGGAAGCCGCCAGCGCAAGGATTGCAGACCGCAACTCCTCGCCGATACGCCGGCGGATGTCGAACGACACTACGATCTCGGTGCGCTATTGCGCCCTGGCCGAAGGTGGTTTTGTGTCCACCTACGAGGACATCACCGAACGCGAGCACGCAGTCGAGGAGTTGAGCGAGCAGTATCGACGCTTCGACGCGGCCCTGAACAACATGAGCCAGGGCCTGTGCATGCTCGATTCGAACTTGCGCGTCATTGTCTGCAATCGGCGCTACATCGAAATGTACGGACTGTCGCCCGAATTGGTGAAGCCGGGTGTGTCCATGCGCGAGATCATGGAGCACAGCTGCGAGCTCGGCATCCATCCAAAGACCACCGCCGCGCGGCTCTATGCCGACTATGTCGAGAGGCTGCGCGAGGGCGAGCACACGCTGCACCGCTATTTGGGCGACGGCCGCATCATCAAGCTCAATCACAAGCGAATGGAGCATGGCGGCTGGGTCGTCACCTATGAGGACGTCACCGAACGCCACAAGGCCCAGGCCCGCGTGGCGCACATGGCGCGGCACGATTCGCTCACCGACCTGCCCAATCGCACGCTGTTCCGCGAGAAGATGGGCGAGGGGCTGAACCAGGTCGCGATCGCCGGCGGCGCGATGGCCGTGCTGTGCTTCGACCTCGACAATTTCAAGACCGTCAACGACCGCCTCGGCCACGCGGCCGGCGACCGGCTGTTGCGGTGGGTCGCGGCGCAGCTGCAGGAGAATGTCGGCGAGCACGACACCGTCGCGCGGCTCGGTGGCGACGAGTTCGCGGTTCTCCAGCGCGGACCGCAGCCGCAATCGGCGGAAAGGCTCGCACGCCGCCTGGTGGAGATCATCGGTCACCCGCCGCCGCTGGAGCACCAGTCGATGCATGTCGGCGTCTCGGTCGGCATCGCAATCGCGCCCGATCATGGGCTCGACGCCGACGAGCTGATGAAATGCGCCGACCTCGCGCTGTACCAGGCCAAGGCCAAGGGGTGCGGCGCCTATCAGCTGTTCGAGCCCGAAATGGAGAAAGAGGCTCGCAGCCGGCACGCGCTCGAGCACGATCTGCGCGGCGCGCTGGAGGCCCGTGAATTCCACCTCGCATTCCAGCCGCAGGTGCGGCTCGACACCACCGAACTTACCGGCTTCGAGGCGCTGCTGCGCTGGAAACATCCTTCGCGCGGCCTCGTCTCGCCGGCCGAATTCATTCCGATCGCGGAAGAGACCGGGCTGATCGTTCCGATCGGCGAATGGGTGCTGCGCACGGCCTGCGCGACCGCAGCGACCTGGCCCGATCTCACCGTCGCGGTGAATTTGTCGCCGGTTCAGTTCCGCTCGCGCGGGCTGGTGGCAATGGTCACGAGCGCGCTTGCGGAGGCCGGCCTGCCGCCGCATCGGCTCGAGCTCGAGGTCACCGAGACGGCGCTGCTCGACGACAGCGAGGCGACGATCGAGATCCTGCACCAGCTGCGCGCGTTGGGCGTGCGCGTCAGCCTGGACGATTTCGGCATCGGCTATTCTTCGCTGAGCTATTTGCGCAAGTTTCCGTTCGATCGCATCAAGATCGACCGCTCCTTCGTCGGCACGCTCAGTGAAAGCCCTGAGAGTATGGCGATCGTCCGCACCATCGCCAGCCTCGGCTCGGTGCTCAACGTCGAGACCACGGCGGAGGGTGTCGAGACGATTGAACAACTCGACGCCGTCCGCGAATGCGGCTGCACCGCCGTTCAGGGATATTATTTCGGCAAGCCCTCACCGGCCGCGGAGGTCGTGCGAGTCATCGAGCGCCTGAACACCGTTCGGCGCGTGGCGTAGGGATCCGGCTCAGACTCCTATCCTGCCGCGGGCAGCACGCTGTCCGGCGGCGCGCCCCAGGGGCGATCGGCTGAGGCGAGCCCGATCAGGCGGCCCTGGATGTAGTCGCAGCCCCAGTCGCGCAGCATGTTCGCAGCTTCTTCGTCCTGCACCCATTCGGCCACCGTCTTGATGTCGAGGCGGCGGGCGAGGTCGATCAGGGTCTGCACGAAGGCGCGGTCGTCGGCCGAACGAGTGATGTTCTGCACGAACGCGCCGTCGATCTTCACGATGTCGACGCCGAGCTTGCGCAGATTGCGGAACGAGGTGTAGCCGGCGCCGAAATCATCGATGGCGATGCGACTGCCGAAATTCTTCAGCCGGGTGACGAAGCCGCGCACGTCGTCGATGTCCTGGATCGCGACGGTTTCGGTGATCTCGACGATCAGCCGCTCGGCGACGCCGGGATGGGCACGCATGAGCGATTCGATTCCGGCCCACCAATCCGGATCCATGGTGGTGTCCGGGGAGATGTTGAGGCTGAGGCAGATGTCGGGCGCGGCCGCGAGCTCGGCGACCACGAGCTCGAGCACGCGGTGATCGACCAGGCGGATCAGGCCGAGCCGTTCCGCGACCGGCACGATGTCGGGCGCAAGCAGCACCTGGCCGTCGCCCTGGTCCATTCGCACCAGGCATTCGTGAAAGGCGCACTCGCGCGAGAGGGCAGCGACCACCGGCTCATAAGCGAGCTTGATGCGGCGCTCATTCAGTGCGGTGACAATCTCGTCGGTGACGCGGATGTTGACGCGGCGCTGGGCGTCGCGCGCGGCATCCGGGCGCCAGGTTGCGAACGAGCCAACGCGGCGTTGTTTCGCCGTGTCCAGGGTCTCGTGGGCGCGATTGACGGCTTCATCGGTGTTGCGGGCATAGCGCGGCACGCTGACCGCACCGATCGAGGCGGTGACCGACACCGGCCCGGATTTGGTCGGCACCACCTCGTCGCGGATGCCGGCGAGGAAGCGCTCGGCGGCGACGTTCATGTCGTCGACGGTGCAATTCTTCAGGATCAGGCCGAACTTGTTGCCGGAGAAGCGGCCGAGCACGTCGCCACCGCGCAAGCGCGCGCGAATGCGCGTGGCGACGTCGAGTATCACGGCGTCGGCAACGTCGAAGCCGAAGGCCTCGTTGACACGCGCGAGATGATCGATGCCGACCAGCATGAAGGCCGCGGTCGAGCGGAAACGGGTCGTCTCCTCGATGGCCTCGGCCAGCGCGGCGATCAGATGCGAGCGATTGAGCTCGCCGGTCAGCGGATCGAGCCGGGCCAGCTTCGTCAGTTCCTCGTCGCGGGCGTGGCGTTCATTGTTGATGCGGACGGAGCCGATCGCACGCACCGGGCGGCCGTCGGGGCCGGCGAACCAGCGGCCGGTCTCCTCGATCCAGACCACGGGATCGGCGGCGCTCATGCGCACGCCGTACTCGATCCGGTAGGGGGTGCCGTCGGCGCCGTGCACGGCCGAGGTCTGCGCCAGCGCGGCGGTCCGCAGCGATTGCGCGGGCTCGATCAGCCTGGCGAATTCGGCGCCGGTGGCCAGCCGTTCAGGGGGAATGCCAGGAAAGATGGCGCCGACCTGCTCACCCCAAACGATGGCATCGCTAGCGATGTCCCAGGCGAACACGGCCTGGCCGAGGGCGGCCAGGATGTCGGAGGCTTGCGGCAATGCGGGGGTCAAAATCGCCTCGTTTCGGGACAGCGGGGAGTCCTGAGTCGGCACAGGATAAAGCCAGATTCGCCATTGACCCTAGGCAAAGTTGATAAACAATTTGGAAACCACGTTTCCTCACGCGCAGGAACCAAACCGGCCCGCCCGGCATAGGCCTTGCGAGTACATGACACGCACCGGCGCCAGCGTCTCGAAACGAGACGATCTTCGCCGGGTCAACGGTGATTGCGATGTTGAGTACCGATCGATCGAACGCCTCGGACAACAGCACGGGCTCGGCTCTGGTGCCGCTGATGCCGATTCTGCAGTGGGTCCACAAGGCACCGCTGCCGCGCCCCGATCCCAGCTTCGTCACCCAGCTCATCGCCAATGCCGAGCACCTACCCCAGGCGACCCGGCTCCGCCGCGCGTCTTCCGGGGATGCGCAGGTCGCCTATGGCAGCAAGCGCCCGCTTCCGAGCGTCACCGCGCGCACGCGGCAGGTGGCTTGAATCAGCGCGGCGCGTCGGGAGACGGCTGGGTGCCGTTGCCCGGCTGCAAATGCGGCGAGGGAATTTCCGGCGAAGGCGTACTCACAGGCTTCGGCGCCGGGTGATCCATCAGCACGGATTCGGCGACCGATTGTGCCGTAGGCGCGGGCGGCTCCGCCGGAGCTGGTTGCGGAGCGGGCACTGGCTCGAACTTGGGCTCGAACGTCCCTTCATCTGCCGGCGTCTCGGCCTGACGCCTGGCCTTGCGCGGCGCTGGTGCGGTCTCGGCGACATAAGCCACGCGGCGGCGGGTACGCTGGGCGATGCCGCCGAGGAAATCGGCCATCGCGAGCAGCACCAGAAGGAAATAGGTGGAGTTGCCGAATTTCGGCCACATCACGAATTCGGCCGCAGCCGCGCCGAACACGATCAGTGACAGCAAATGATCCATCAGGAATTTCGAACCGGGCCGCGCGCCCTTGACCACTTCGAGCAGCAGCAGCACGACACCTAGCGCGAGCATCACGTCGGCGAGCGTGACCGGCCAGGCCTCGCCCGTGATCATCGGCACCTTGAACAGCACGTCCGTAAAGGACACGCTCGGCATCAGGAAAGCGATGATGTTGTAGACCGCGAGCGGGATCAGGAGCAGCGGGAAACCGACCATCGGCGAAATGCCTTCTCGATCAAGATATCCAGACAGGACAATGCGGCGGCGAAGCATTAGCTCCGCCGCCGTCACTGTCATATCTCATGGGTTGGCCGAAATCAGGCAGGCCCGATCGTCCTGCCCAAAGAAAGGTCCGAACTCAGGACTCTTTCTTCTTCAGGACCTGACGGCCCTTGTACATGCCGGTCTTGAGGTCGAGATGGTGCGGACGACGGAGCTCGCCGGAATCCTTGTCTTCCACATAGGTCGGCTTCTTGATGGCGTCAGCCGAGCGGCGCATGCCACGGCGCGACGGCGAGGTTTTTCTTCTCGGAACGGCCATTTCAGTATCCTCTAGGGATTGGTGTCATCAGGGCATCGTCCGCGGAGGGACGGCTCAGCACCCGCAAACCGAGGCGAGCTGAATGCCGGTCAAGGCCGGGCTTATAGAGGAAGGCCTGCCTTAAATCTAGGGCTCTGGGGCCGGAAAATGCGCCCGAAAAGGACCCGAAATCAGCGATTCTCCCGCCAGCAGGTCGAAAGCGAGCTGGCCTGCGCCCTCGCCACATAGGTCCCGGCCAGCCGCCGGACACCCGGTCCCGGCGTCCTGGCGCTGCGTTTGACCGGATTCGGCAGGATCGAGGCCAGAAGCGCCGCATCCCGGGGGGAGAGGTTCGCCGCCGACTTGCCGAAAGCATAGGCGCTGGCCGCCTCGGCCCCAAACTGGCCCTGTGGTCCCAGTTCGGCGATGTTGAGGTAAATCTCCAGGATACGTGCCTTCGGCAGGACGAGATCGATCCACAGCGCCAACGGAAATTCCAGCGCCTTGCGGACGAAGTCCCGCCCCTGCCAGAGGAACAAGTTTTTCGCCACCTGCTGGGTGATGGTGGAAGCGCCCCGGAACGGGGTGCCGTCCTCCTTCGCATCGTCGATCGCCTCACGCAGCGCACCCCAGTCGATGCCGTGATGCTTGCAGAAATGGGCGTCCTCGGCTGCCACCACCGAGCGTGGCAGCGAGGGCGACATCGCCGCCAGATCGATCCATGCCCGCTGCATCGGCGCACCCCGAAGCGAGCGCCAGACCATCAGCGCCGAAACGGGATGGCCGGCACGGTAGAACGGCGCGATGAAATAGGGCGCGAGAGCCGCGACCGCGAGCACCAGGAGAAGGGTTTTGACGACGCGCAAATCAACCTTTCCGGCGCAGAACGAAACGCGGCCACGGGCCCGGCATTAAGTCTGTGATAATTCGGGCCTTTTCCAGCACTTTTTAGGCCTTCCAAACGATTGACTGAGGCGGGCGCATAAAGGATTGTCCCGCCGAATTTTAGTTCTGGAGCCCTTCTTGATGACCGGCACGTCCCCGTCCGATTTCGCCAAACGTCTGGACAAGACCGCTGATGACACCGAGGCCCTGCTCGGGCGCCTGCTGTCGGACGACATCCTGCACGATGAGATCGCCCGTCCCAAGCGACTGATGGACGCAATGCGCTATTCGAGCCTCAATGGCGGCAAGCGCTTGCGGCCGTTCCTGGTGGTCGAAAGCGCGGCCGTGTTCGGCGTGTCGCGCGAAGCCGCACTGCTCGCCGGTGCGGCGCTCGAATGCATCCACTGCTATTCGCTGATCCACGACGATCTGCCGGCGATGGACAATTCGGACCTGCGCCGCGGGCGCCCGACCCTGCACAAGAAGACCGACGACGCGACCGCGATCCTCGCGGGCGACGGCCTGTTGACGCTCGCCTTCGACATCATCACCCGCGACGAGATCCATCGCGACGCCAATGTGCGGCTCCTGCTGACGCGCGCACTGGCGCGCTGCGCCGGCATCGGCGGCATGGTCGGCGGCCAGATTCTCGACCTCGCCGGCGAAGGCCGCTTTGGCGGCAACGAGCCGATCGACGTCGCCCGCATTCAGCAGATGAAGACCGGCGCGCTGCTGCGCTACGGCTGCGTCGCCGGCGCGATCCTCGGCCAGGCCTCACAAAAGGAATATCAGGCGCTCGACGATTACGGCCGCGCGCTCGGCGAAGCCTTCCAGATCGCCGACGACCTGCTCGACGTCGAAGGCGATGCCGCCGCGCTCGGCAAGCCTGCCGGCGCTGATGCAGCGCTCGGCAAGACCACCTTCGTCACCCAGCTCGGCATCGAAGGCGCCAAGCAGCGCGTGCGCGACCTGCTCGCGCGCGCCGACAGCGCCGTGTCGATCTTCGGCGAACGGGCCGCCGTGCTGCAAGCGGCTGCGCGGTTCGTGGCCGAACGGAAGAGCTGATAGCGCGATGGCGGGCGGCAGCAAGGAAGACCCCGCCCTCGCCCGCTTTCGCAAGATGTCGCGGCCGATGCGGCTGATTTATGCGCGTCCGCGGACGTTCATGTCGCTTGCTGTTGGTATTCTCGTCTGCCTGCTCATCCCGGGTTCGCACCGGCTGGTCACGCGGCTTCTGTTCGGCTGGGATGCGTTGATCGCCGTTTATCTGGTGCTGGTCTACGCGATGATGCTATGCAACGACCACCAGCACATCCGCCGCGCCGCAGCGATGCAGGACGATGGCCGCTTCGTGATCCTGCTGGTGACGGCGATCGGCGCCTTCGCCAGCATCGCCGCGATCGTCTCCGAGCTTGGAACGCCGCATCGCGGCGTCCTGGAGCTGAGCATCGCAATCACCACCATCGTGTTGTCGTGGGCCGCCGTGCACACGATCTTCGCCCTGCATTACGCGCATGATTATTACCGGCACGCCACGCCGGGCGGCCTTCAGTTTCCCAGCGGCGACAAGGAAGACCACGCGGATTATTGGGACTTCGTCTATTTCTCGTTCGTGATCGGCATGACCGCGCAGGTCTCCGACGTCGGCATCTCCGACAAGACCATCCGCCGCACCGCGACCGCGCACGGCATCGTCTCATTCATCTACAATACGGCCTTGCTGGCGCTGACGGTCAACATCGCGGCGAGCGCGATCTCGACGTAGTCGTCGTCCTGGCGAAAGCCAGGACCCATTGCCACCGGCCGTGGTTTTGCGAAGACTGGTGGTTGGCTCCTCGGCGCCGCAACTTCTCCCTGGGGTAATGGGTCCTGGCTTTCGCCAGGACGACATTGGGAGTTAATTACACACCTCGGCATTGGCATCGTTGCCGGGGCCGCCGCCGCCGCGATATTCGAGATGGCAGCCGCGGTTGACCGGACGGCAGCCGGCGCTATTGCAGAATAGCTGTCCGCCGCTCGAGCGGCGGCTGGCGCCAGCGGCAGCAGCGATGCCCGCAGCGCCACCAAAGCCGCCGGCCGCTCCGGCAGCCTCACCGCCGGCTTGACGACGCTGCCGCGCGGGACGCTCGTCGCCATCGTCACGCTTTGCGGTCGCAGGCTTGGCGGTCGCAGGCTTGGCGGCACGCTGCTTCTCGCACTCGTTGTCGTCGTTGACCGCATAACCATCACGGCAGACGATCTTGGTGCATTTGTCGCCGTCGGTCTTGAAGCCGTGCTCGCAAACCAGCGGACAGACGCGCGACTGCTTCGACTTGACCGTGTCGAGCGCATCGGTGCTCGCCACCTTCACGTCGAGCTTGGTGCCGGCATAACGGTTGAACTGCGACAACGAGCGCTGCGCGGACGCGGTCCAGTTGCCGTCGGCGGCGCCGGAGAAGCAGCCGACGCGGCCGAGTTCGGTCTGCACCGAGCGGCTGAGATCGGCCGGCGCGGTGGCCGGCGTCAGCGACGCGACGTTTGTGCCGGCGGGGCTCGCCGTGGTGGCTGGCGCCGCACTCGGCGCCGCGGCGGCGAGATTGACGCGCTGCTGCTCGGCGGCGGCCGCCTGCTGCTGCGCCTGCTCCTTGGCCCTTTGCGCCGCAAGCTGTACCTGCTCGGCGGCCTTCGCATCGGCGACTGCCTTGGCCTGCGTATCCTTCTGCGCGCCAAGTGCGGCAAGACGATCGCGCTCGGCCTCGGCCTGCTTCGCCTTCTCGGTGGCCGCCGCATGAGCCTGCTCGGCGCCGATTTTTTCGAGCTGAAGCTTGGCAAGGCTCGCATAGAAGCCGTCGGAATGCTGGGCAAGGAACGCCTCCCATGCCGGCCTGTTGCCGACCTGGAGCGCGAGTTCGTAATCGCGGCGGATGTCGGCTTGCGGGTTCGGCGCGGGCGCGGCGGGAGCCGCAGCCGTCACCTTGACCGGCACCAGCGGCACGTCCTCGCCGCCGAGCGAGCCATAGACGAACGGCTCCTGCTTGTTACCTGTCGACTTGAGCACGTCGTCGCGCACGAAGCCGAAGGCGCGGCGGACGTCGAGGCCCGGCGTCGTCAGATGCTTGGACAGCGCCACGGTGAAGGGGCTGTTCGCACCGTCGCCATCCTGCGCCGTGAAGCCGGCCTTGGCCGAATAGGCGATCAGCGTGTTGGGGCTGGTCGGCTCGACCTGGGCGAGGCCGCGGCCGATGCCGCGCGACGCGACCGTGCGCTTCATGGTCTTGCCGAACGGATTGTCACGGCAGGCGTCCAGGATCACCAGGCGAAGCTGCTTGGCCGGTTCGACCGCGACCAGGACGCGGTCGAGGGAGAGCGCCTCGTCAAAGACGTCGGTGTCACGCTCCAGCTTGGCGTCGACAGGGATCAGATAGTTCGAGCCTTCGACCTCGATGCCGTGGCCGGCATAATAGACCACGGCGATATCGGCATCGCGGGTCCCGTCGGCAAATTCGCGCAGCACGCGTCGGGTTTCCTGCGCCGTCAGGTCGTGCCGGGAATCGACGATGTCGAACCCGGCCTCCTTCAGCGTCCGGGCCATCACCGAACCGTCATTGACGGGGTTCGTCAGCGACGGCGCATGCTGGTAGGCGGAGTTGGCGATCACCAGCGCGACGCGCTTTCCGGCGAAAGCGGGCCCGGTGCCGAATAGCAGCGCGACGGCGAGGAGAAGGGGGCAAAGTCTGAGCAATTTGCGCATGACACGACTTCCGGGTTCAGGGCCGTTCGAGCCCCTTTGGGACGGCTTTAGCAGGGTCCGTCGCGGACGCTTGTGACGGAGGTCACGAAGGTGGTGCCAGCGGCAGGCCGAAAGGCCCCTTTTGTTTGTCGCGCCAGTCCGGCCGCGGTTCGCCGAGAAACGAGTGCACAGCAGATTCCCTCAGGCATCTCCCACGTGGCCCCGATATTGCGGCAGATTATCCGTAATCTCGTGCCAAGGCGCCTTCGAGCCCACGAAAATGTGGGCGCTCGGTCGGATCGAGGGGGCATCGACCAGGGTTCCCATGGCGACATGGACCCATTTTCCCTCGCGCACCCGGGAATAAAGCAGCGAGCCGCAGCGGGCGCAGTGGGCGTCATGGGTGGTGTCGTCGCCGTAGATGGTGCGCTGGTTCTCGCCGCTGACGATGCGGAGCTTGCCCTGCTCGATACCGGCGAACGGCTTGAAGGCGGCGCCGGTGGTGCGGCGGCAATCCGAGCAGTGGCAGTTCATCGCATAAGAGAACGCGTCCGCCACCTCGTAGCGCACGGCGCGGCAGTAGCATTCGCCGACCAGGATACGAGCGTTCGAATTCTCTGATCCGGTCATCACAGTGTCCTCGCGCAAATGGTACGCACTCCCATAGCGCATTTTGACGTGTACGACTAAGTTCGCCCCGAGCCATCATTCAAAGGGATGACCCATGAGCCAGAACCGTTCGAGTGTCGAAGCCGTCGTGCAATCCTATTTCGACGGACTTTATGAGGGCGATGCCGAAAAGCTCGGCGCCATCTTCCATCCCTCCGCCGATTTGCGCTGGGTCGAGAAGGGTGAGCTGCAGGTGCTGACCGTGCCGGACTGGCTCGACCGCGTGCGCAAGCGTCCCTCCGGCAAGGCCGAAGGCAAGCCGCGCGAGGATTTCATCGTCACGATCGACCGTTCCGACGACAAGACCGCCTTCATCAAGGTCCGATGCCAACTGCCGCCGCGTTTTTTCACGGACTATCTGGTGGCGATGAAGCTCGCCGACGGCTGGCAGATCGTATCGAAGTCTTATCGGTATGATCTGCGGGAGTGAGGGGGGCCTAATCTTCCGCTGCCCGAAATCGGGCGCACTCGTCCCACATCCTCCGTCGTTGCGAGCGCAGCGAAGCAATCCAGAGTCTTTCCGCGGAGGCAGACTGGATTGCTTCGCTGCGCTCGCAATGATGATGCGGATGGAGTGCATGCCGCATCTCCACCCCGCCCGCCTCGCTCAAAAGGTTCCCCATGCTTCTCGACCGCCGTTCGCTGCTTGCCTCGCTGTGCTGGATTGCCGCCTCTCCCGCGCTCGCCGCGGACGCGCTACCTGAACTCGAAGCCTATGAGCGCGAGAGCGGCGGCCGGATCGGGGTCTATGCCGAGAACCTCGCGACCGGCGCGAAGCTCGCATGGCGCGCCGACGAACGGTTCGTCATGTGCTCGACATTCAAGGCTTCGCTCGCGGCCTGCGTACTGGCGCGGGTCGATCGTGGCGAGGATCAGCTTGCGGCCATGATCCCGTACGGCAAGGCCGACCTGCTGGAGTACGCACCGGTCGCCAAGCAAAACATTGCCGCCGGCGCAATGTCGGTCACCGAGATGTGCAAGGCGATCGTCGAGCTCAGCGACAACACCTGCGCCAATTTGCTGCTGGCGCGGATCGGCGGTCCCGCCGCACTCACCGCGTTCTGGCGGTCGCTCGGCGACACCACCTCACGGCTCGACCACAACGAGCCCGAGCTCAACCGCTCACCGCCCGGCGATCCCCGCGACACCACGACGCCGGCGGCGATGGCAGGCAATCTGCGCCGGCTTGTGACGGGCGAGGCGCTGTCGGCGACCTCGCGTGCGCAGCTCACGGACTGGCTGGTGGGTTGCAAGACCGGCGCGAACCGGCTGCGCGGCGGGCTTCCCGCAAGCTGGAAGATCGGCGACAAGACCGGCAACAACGGCAAGGACGCCTCGGGCGACATCGCGGTGGCCTGGCCCAAGCCCGATACGAAACCCGATGCCCCGATCCTGATCGCGGCCTATACCCAGGGCGGCACGCCGAGCGCGGCACAGATCGAAGCCGTGTTCGCACGCATCGGGCACATCGTGGCCGAGCGGCTGGCGTAAGCCGCACGCATTGACCTTGCGGCCGCTTCCGGGTGAAGACAGATCATCATGGAAGCGAAATTTCAGACCTTTCTCATCCTACTCGCCGTGCTGGCGGGCACCGCGCTTGTCGCCCGCCGCTTCAACATCGCGCCTGCCATTCTGCTGATGCTCTCCGGCGTCGGCCTCGCCTTCGTGCCGGGCATGCCACCGGTCGAACTACCGCCGGAACTGGTGCTACTGATGGTGCTGCCGCCGCTGATCTATTCGGCGAGCGTGGCGATGAGCTGGCGCGAATTCAAAAAGAATCTTCGCCCCATTGTGATGCTCGCGGTCGGCGCGGTGATCTTCACCACAGCACTGGTCGCAACCGCCACCCACTATTTGATCGGCCTGCCCTGGACGATCGGCTTCCTGCTCGGCGCCATCGTCGCGCCGCCCGACGTGGTGGCGCCGCTCGCGATCGCGCGCCGGCTGCATCTGCCGCGCAGGCTCATGGTCATTCTCGAAGGCGAAGGGCTCGCGAATGACGCCACCGCGCTGATCCTCTATCGGTTCGCGCTCGCCGCAATCATGGTCGGGCATTTCTCGCTGCCTCTGGCAGGCGGCGAGTTCCTGCTCATCGTCGCCGGGGAGATCGCCTTCGGCATTGGTGTCGGCTGGCTCTCCCTGCGTTTCCGCAAATGGTCGGGGGATCCGCAGGTCGAGCTGACGCTGTCGCTGATCACGCCCTACGTGTCCTATTGGCTGCCCGAACATCTCGGAGGCTCCGGCGTGATCGCCACCGTTGCCTGTGGCCTCTATGTGAGCTGGAACGGCCCGCTGCTGATCTCGGCATCGACGCGCCTGCAAGGAATCTTCTTCTGGGACCTCGTGATCTATCTGATTGAGGGCTTGCTGTTCCTGCTCACCGGATTCCAGATGCGCGCGCTCTACGAGAAGTCGAAAGCGTTCCCGCTCGACGACATCATGATTGCGACCGCCGTGGTGCTGGCGGTCGTCGTGATCGCACGCTTCGCCTGGCTCTATCCCGCGACCTATCTGCCACGAATGCTCAGCAAGTCGCTGCGTGCGCGCGATCCGTCACCGCCATGGCAATGGCCGTTCGTGCTTGCGTTCACCGGCGTGCGCGGCGCGGTGTCGCTGGCGGCGGCACTGGCGCTGCCGTTCACGCTGCCGGGCGGCGAGGCCTTTCCGTTTCGCGACCTGATCCTGTTCGTTGCCTTCGGTGTCATCTTCATCACGCTGATCGGCGTCGGCCTCACACTGCCCCCGGTGGTGCGTTGGCTCGGTGTCGCGGACGCCGGCCGCAGCGAGCATGCCGCCGAGCACGAGTCCGAGATCGCGGCACGGCGCCAGGCCCTCGATGCCGCCCTGACGTCGCTCGATGCGCTGACCGAGGAGAAGGACGTGTCGGACGAGGTGATGCGGCTCCTGCGCGCCCGCCACGAGATCCGGGTCAACCAGCTGCCCGATTCGCTCGATCCCACCCACCACGACGTCTCCGCCGCAGGTACCGCGCTGACCCGCGACCTGATCGCCGCCGAGCGCAAATTCATCCATGACCTGCTGCGCGACGGCCAGATCACCGACGAGACGCGCCGGAGGATCGAGCGGGATCTGGACCTGGAGGAGGCGAGTTTGGCAAACCGGGAGTACCGGGGAGGGCCGCTGTAGATTCCCGTCATTGCTGGCGGTGCAAACTACCGCCTCTCGCAAAATTCCCTCATCGCCACCGCCACGGCGCCCGCAATGATCTCCTGACGCTCCGGCGAGTTCATCGCCATTTCCTCGTCGCGGTTGATGATGGAGCCCGCTTCGAGCAGCACTGCGGCGCTACGGGTTTGCGAGAGCACGACGAGCCCGTCATAGCGGTAGACGCCGACATCCTTGTCGAGCAATTGGCGCCGGTAGCGGCCCATCACCGGCAGGCTGTATTGGCTGGCATAATGCAGGTCCTGCTCTTTCAACTGCCTGCCGATCATCCGGGCCAGCATCAAGCTTGCGGCGAAGTGCGGATTCCGCTCCGACACAAACAGAGAGTGGCCCGAAAAGCGGTCACTGAAATAGCTGTTCGCGCCGTCGAACTCCCAGGTCTCGATCAGCTTGTCCGGCACCGAATCGTGATGGATCGACAGGAAGAGATCGGCCCGGGCACCATTCGCGGTGCTGACGCGTTTGAGCAGGCTCGGCCGGGCCTTGCCGTCCGTGACGAGCAGCCGGGTCGCGGCAAAGCCTTCGGCCTTGAGCTTCGCCGTGATCAGACTTGCAAGCCGGAAGTTGAAGCCGAACTCGGTGTCGTTGCGTGCGCTCAACGCGCCGTAGGAGTCCGGGGTGTGCCCGACATCCACGACGATCCGGAATTTCGACATCTCACACTTGACCGGCGCGTGCGGCGGCTTGGGTTTCGCGATTTTCCGCGCGATCGCAGCATGGCCCTCACCTGCAGGCGCCAGCGACCATAGCAAGATCGACGCGACGAGCGTGGAGACGAGACTTGCAAGGATGCTGCGCGGCTGCCCCAAGTGCTACTCCGCTGCCGCTGTTCGCGGCCGGCCGACAAAGCCTGTGACGTCGCCGAAACGCTCCAGCATCACCGCGGAAAGGTCCTTGGCCTTGCTGGTGACGCAGGCGCCCGAGCGCACGGCGTAGCGATCCTGATGCGCGACCTGCGGCGGCGGCTCGCCCTGCTGAAGCGCTCGCGCCAGTTCCATCACGACTTTCCGGAAATGCATGATACCGAGATCGGTCGGACCGAGATGCTCGCGGGTGCGATCGGCGATGGGACCCTGGCTATCCTGTACGGCCGCGTCCTGTTCGGATACACCCTTGATGCCGGTGTAGCTCCTGGTTTTCTGCAGCTTGCGATCAATCAGATAGTCATTGCCGTTGTGGCGCAGCGGCACGTAATCGTCGCCGACCTCCGCGATCACGCCATTGCCGCGGTCAAAGGCGTCACGCTCGGCTTGCGTCAGCGGCCGCTCCGGATTCCAGGCATAGGTGTAGATCCAGCAATTGGTGTCGGTGACGGGCACGAAGGTCTGGCCAAAGATGTTCTCGCCCGGCATCGCGCTCGGGGCATAGGCGTGGAACGGCATCAGAAACTGCGCAATGCGCCAGTAGATGTCATCGCGGCCCGTGAGCCGCCCGCCGGCGATGGTGAGGCCCGCCGCGTGCGGAGCGATCTTGATCACAGGGCGCGGATCCTCCGCGATCCAGCGCATGTGATCGCTCGACATCCGCGCGATCGGATTCACGAAATGCTTCTTGATATCCAAAATCTCGTTCTCCTCCTTGTCGAAGGAGAGATGGGCGAAGGTGAAATGTGCGGTGTCGATCGAGCCTTCCAGCGCCTGCACCCAGTTGCAGTCCTGCCATTTCTTGCTGACGTAGCGGTGCGAGGCCGGCAGCAGCGCCATTTCGAGATCCGGCAGCTCGGGCATCGCATCCGCGGGACCCATATAGGCCCAGATCATCTCGCCCCATTCGCGCGCCGGATAGGATTTGATGCGGATGAGATCCTTGGCGTTGAGATCGGGATAGGAGGTCGGCATGTCGACGCACCTCCCGTCGGTGTCGAACTTCCAGCCGTGATAGACGCAGCGGATGCCGCATTCCTCGTTGCGCCCGAGCCAGAGATTGGCGCCGCGATGCGGGCAGTACTGATCGATTAATCCGACAACGCCGCGCGTATCGCGGAAGGCGAGCAGCTCCTCGCCGAGAACGATGATCTTCTTCGGCTCGCCGTCCAGTTCGGGAAGTTCTTCGGACAGAAGAACGGGAATCCAGAACCGGCGCAACAATTCGCCCATGCCCGTTCCCGGGCCCGACTCGGTCAGGAATTTGTTGTCCTCGGCGCGGAGCATGGAAAATCCTCCCGACGGTCTTTGTTTTCGGCAAGATTGGCGCGGACGCGGGAAGACGTCAACGCGGAAGCGGTGCGCAGGCGGATTAAACCGGCCGCTCCCCCTTCACCGTCACCCGTGTGCCTGAGCGCGTATGCGGCCAGTAGTCCCACATCGCACGGTGCTGGGTGCAGCGGTTGTCCCAGAAGGCGATGGCATTCTGGGTCCAGCGGAAGCGGCACTGGAACAGCGGGTTCTCGGCGTGCTGGTAGAGATAGGCCAGCATCGCATCGCTCTCGTCGCGCGGGATTCCGTTGATGTGGCGGGTGAAGCCGCGGTTGACGTAGAGCGCCTTCCTGCCCGTGACCGGATGTGTGCGCACCACGGGATGCTCGGCACTCGGATAGGAGGGACGGTCGACGACGCCGTAATTGGCGTAGAGCCCGCGATAGATCGGCTCGCCGTCATGCAACGCAGTCAGCCCGTCGAGATAGGCCTTCATCCGGTCCGACAGCGCCTCGTAGGCGGCGTACATGTTGGCGAACAGCGTGTCGCCGCCACGCGGCGGGCACTGCTTGATGTAGAGGATCGAGCCCATCGGCGGCTCGAGATCGCAGGACACGTCGGAATGCCAGCCCTCGCCGTTGGCGCGCGGCGAATTCGCATCCGCATAGATCTTCATCAGCGCCGGGTCTTCATCCTCATGCGGCGCGGCGGGATGAAAATGCAGCTCGCCGAACTTGCGGCCGAAGGCGAGATGCTGTTGTGGCGTGATGGTCTGGTCGCGGAAGAAGATGACGAGGTTTTCGGCAAGCGCGCGGTGGACCTCGTCGATCTGCCGGTTGGAGCGCGCATCGTCGGAAACGAGCTTGCCGATGTCGACGCCGGAGATTTCCGCGCCGATGATGGGCGTGAGCTTTTCGACCCGAAGCGTCTCGTAAGGCACGCCGTCGTCCGTAGCGTGGCGATAGCGCGGGCCCTGCTTGCCGGCGAGTGAGCTCATGGCGTGTCTCCCGATCGCTCTTGATTGGGGACATCGTAGCCCGGATGGAGCGAAGCGCAATCCGGGTTGAGTTCGTCAGCTTGCGAGAACCCGGATTTCGCTGCGCTCCATCCGGGCTACACGCCGCAAAAGGCCTACTCCGCCGCGGTCACCGGCACCTTGGCGCCTTGGCCGTAGCGTTGCTCGATGTAGTCGATCACGAGGGCCTTGAAGTCGGCGGAGATGGTCGGGCCGCGCAGGGTGCGGAATTTCTTGCCGTCGACGAACACCGGGGCAGCCGGCGCCTCGCCCGTGCCCGGCAGCGAGATGCCGATATTGGCGTGCTTGGATTCGCCAGGGCCGTTGACGATGCAGCCCATCACCGCGACGTTGAGCTCTTCCACGCCGGGATATTTCGTCTTCCAGGTCGGCATCTCGTCGCGGATGAAACCCTGGATCGAGCTGGCCAGTTCCTGGAACGTAGTTGAAGTGGTGCGGCCGCAGCCGGGGCATGCCGCAACCAGCGGCACGAAGGTGCGGAAGCCCATGGTCTGCAAGAGCTCCTGACCGACCTGCACCTCACGGGTGCGGTCGCCGCCGGGCTCCGGCGTCAGCGAGATACGGATGGTGTCGCCGATGCCCTGCTGCAACAGGATGCCGAGCGCGGCCGAGGACGCCACGATGCCCTTGGTGCCCATGCCGGCCTCGGTCAGGCCGAGGTGGATCGCGTAGTCGGAACGGCTGGCGAGATCCTGGTAGACCGCGATCAGATCCTGCACGGCCGAGACTTTGGCCGAGAGGATGATGCGATTCTTCGGCATGCCGAGCTCTTCGGCGCGCGCGGCCGAGAGCAGCGCGGACTGCACCATGGCTTCGCGCGTCACCGCGCGCACATCGCGCGGATCGGCGGACGCGGCGTTCTCGTCCATCAGCTTGGTCAGCAGCTCCTGGTCGAGCGAGCCCCAATTGGCGCCGATGCGTACCGGCTTGTTGTTCTTGTTGGCGATCTCGATGATGTCGGCGAACTGGGTGTCGCGCTTGTCCTTGAAGCCGACATTGCCGGGATTGATGCGATATTTGGCGAGCGCCTCGGCGCAGGCCGGATAGGCCGCGAGCAGCTTGTGGCCGATATAGTGGAAGTCGCCGATCAGCGGCGTGGTGATGCCGCGCTTGAGCAGGCCGTCGCGGATGTGCGGGACGGCGGCGGCGGCCTCCTCACGGTCCACGGTGATGCGGACCATTTCGGAGCCGGCGCGGGCGAGCGCTGCGACCTGGGCGATGGTGCCGTCGATATCGGCGGTGTCGGTGTTGGTCATCGACTGCACGACGATCGGCGCGCCGCCGCCGACGGCGACGTCGCCGACCTTGACCTGGGTGGTCTTATGCCGGGGCGCAGGGCCCGCAACGTCGGAATCGATGGTGTTTTCGAGCTTGTTCATGGCGTCCAAATATCAGGTTTTGGTGACGTTCAGCAATGCATCGCGCGGCGCCGCAGCGGATTGACTGGGACGGTTAACCAGAAAAAGCCCAGCAATGACAAGGACGGCGGCAGCCCCGAATGTCAGGTTCAGCGTGTCGTGCATGATGAAATAACTACCCACCACGCCAAACAAAGGGGTGATGAAGGTAAAAGCCGACAATTTGCTGGCCGAATAGGTCTTCACCAGCGCGAACCAAAGCGTGAACGTGGTTCCCACGACCCAGATCGCCTGGAAGGCCATCAGGCCCAGCGACAGCGGCGACGGGGTGTGCGGGATGGTTTCCCCGAACAGCCAGGCGGCCAGCCCCAGGATCGGGATCGAGGTCGCGACCTGGTAGCCCAGCGCCTTCTCGGGCGCCGCGAAGCGCAGCCGGGTGCCCTTGGCAACCAGCGTGGTCGCCGCCCACAGCGCGGCGCCGCCGACGATCATGAGGTCGCCGAGCAGGACATGCGAATCGACGTTGGGCTGCGGCACCCCGATCGCGAGTGCGACACCGGCAAAGCTGATGGCGAGCCCCAGCCATTGCGTCCCCCCAAGCCGCTCGTCGAGCACCTGGTAGGAGCCGAGCGCGACGAAGAACGGCGCGGTGTAGAGGAACACGACTGCCCGCGATGCCGGTGTGAAGCGCAGGCCCTGGAAGATCAGCACGAACTCGATGCCGAACATCAGTCCCGCGATCACGCCGGGCTTCCAGGTGCCGTCGCGTTCGAAGAATTTAACGCCGCGCAAGCTGCCGATGATGAACAGCACCGGCAGCGCGCCCATCGAACGGAACGTGGCCTGAAGCATCGGCGGGATGTCCGGCAGCACCAGTTTCACCGCGATCTGGTTGAATCCCCAGGTCAGGCACAGCATGAGCATCAGGGCGATGGCGCCGGCACTGAGGGGACGACCGGCGGACGGTATGGCTTGAGGTGAGGACATTTCTTCCTGAAAAACCGGCTTTGCGCCGTTGTTGCTCTAAGCAGCTTTCTGACAATGCGCGCAGACGCCCGTGATTTCCACCACGGACAATTTGGGAGCGAAGCCTGAGCTGCGCGCGGCGGCGTTGAGGTCCTTGGCGAAGGATGCCGACGGAATCTCGCCGACCAGGCCACAGCGCTCGCAGATCAGGAACGTCACCGCCGAGGTCGCGTCGTGGTCGTGAGCGGCGCAGGCGAGATAGGCGTTGCGGCTTTCGATGCGGTGCACGAGGCCGTTGGCCATCAGGAAATCGAGAGCACGATAGACCGTGATCGGCGCCGGCCGCGGCATCGATTTCGCCAGCTCGTCGATCACCTCATAGGCGCCGAGCGGCCGGTGACTCGAGAGCAGCGCCCCCAATACATGGCGGCGTATCGGCGTGAATTTCTGCGCGCGCTCTCCGCAAACGGCCTCGGCATGCGCCAGCGCATCCGCGGTACAGCGGCCGTGATCGTGATCGGGCGCGGGAAATGCCGGTTTTGCGAGGGTCATGCGACCGGCGTTCTACCATTTCGAAAGGGGAACCCAAAGCAGGACCGGCGATGCGGCCATCAGCCATGCTCGGCCTGCGGGACAGCGTCCCGCAAACCCGCCATGAAATAATCATAAGCTTGCTTATTATATTCCAAGCTTATTGGAGACCAAGCTCATGAGCCCAGGGCCCGTGGACCAGAACTTCCTGTTTACGCTCGCCGAGCTCTATCGCCTGCTCCGGGTCTATGCCGACAAGGAAGCTTCGCGCTTCGGCATCACCCGCGCGCAATGGGCGGTGCTGGCCAAGGTCGAGCGTAGCGAAGGCATGAAGCAGTCGGAACTCGCCGAGCTTCTCGAGGTGCAGCCGATCACGCTGACACGCCTGATCGACAAGCTCTGTGACAGCGACTGGATCGAGCGACGCAACGATCCTTCGGACCGCCGCGTCAAGCGGCTGTACCTGAAGAAGGCCGGGCGGCAATTGCTCGGGCGGATGAGCGGGCTGAAATCCGAGCTCACGGCCAACGCGCTCGACGGCATCACTCCGGCGGACGCCCACCGCCTCCTCACCCAACTCGAAACAATCAAGGAAAACGTGCGGTCCGCGATCCAGACCAGCGGAGCGGAACAAGCGCGTAAGGAGCAGCGCTATGGCTGATCAGGTTCTCAAATTCCAGCCCGAGCAGAAAATCGACGGCGGCAAGCCCACCAAGAAAGCCGGCACCAATCCGCGCCGCCGCCTGGTGGCGGGCCTGCGCCGTTATCGCCGCGTCCTGCTTCTGGTCGTGCTGCCGATCGTCGTCGCAGTTGCCGGCTTCACTTTCTATCTCAACGGCGGCCGTTACGTCGGCACCGACGACGCCTATGTCGGCGCGCAGAAGGTGCTGGTGACGCCCGATATCTCCGGCAAAATCCAGAAGGTTGTCGTCAAGGAGGGCCAGATCGTCAAGCACGGCGACGAGCTGTTCGAGATCGACCCCGCTCCGTTCCGTCATGCGCTGGAAGAAGCCAAAGCGCAACTCGCCCAGGCCCGCATCACCTATGACAATCTCGTTGCCAACATCAAGATCTACGGCGACATGCTCAACCTCGCCCAGCAGGGCGTCGACCTGAAGCAGCGCGACGTCGAGCGCAAGCAGGCGCTGGTAAAGAACAATTACGGCTCGCAGCTCGATCTCGATAACGCGTCGAATGCGCTGGTGACCGCCGGCGCGCAGGCGCAATACATCAAGCAGCAACTCTCCAATGCCAAGACCCAATTGCTCGGCAATCCCGAGTTGCCGCTGGAGCAATTCCCCGCCTACGCGCAAGCCAAAGCCAAGCTGGACGATGCCCAGCGCAACCTCGACCACACCGTGCTGCGCGCGCCGATGGATGGCGTGGCAACCCAGGTCGAACAGATTCAGCTCGGCCGCTACGTCGCCGCCGGCACGCCGGTGTTCTCCATCATCGACGTCGCCCATCCCTGGGTCGACGCCAATCCGAAGGAGAGCGACCTCACCTATGTCACCGAAGGACAGCCGGTCACGCTCGAGGTCGACGCGTTCCCGAACCATCTCTTCAAGGGCAAGATCGGCTCGCTCTCGCCCGGCACCGGCGCGCAATTCGCGATCCTGCCGCCGCAGAACGCCAGCGGCAATTTCGTCAAGGTGGTGCAGCGCGTGCCGATCCGCATCTATTTCGATGAGAGCGACAAATACGTGCGCAAGCTGAAGGCCGGCATGAGCGTCTACGCCACCATCGACACCGGCCACCGGCGCTCGCTCGCCGGCCTGCTCGGCCTGTCGGCGACCGCGAGCCAAGACAAAGATTCGGACAAAGACTGAGACAAGGACTGATCCGATGTCCGGCCCCAATGCCCATTTGATGGTTCCCGGCCTGCGCCGGAACATGGTGACGATCTGCGCCATGACGGCAACCATCATGCAGGCGCTGGACACCACCATCGCCAACGTCGCCCTGCCCTATATGCAGGGTACGCTGTCGGCTTCGCAGGACCAGATCAACTGGGTGCTGACCTCCTACATCGTCGCCGCCGCGATCATGACGGCACCGGTGGGCTGGATCGCCAACCGCTTCGGCCGCAAGCGCATCTTCATCATCTGCTCGGCCGGCTTCACCATGGCATCGGTGCTGTGCGGGCTTGCGCAGGACATCAACCAGATGGTGCTGTTCCGCCTGCTGCAAGGCGTGTTCGGCGCGGCGCTAGTGCCATTGTCGCAATCGGTGATGCTCGACTATTACACGCTCCAGGAACGCGCCAAGGCGATGTCGATCTGGGGCATGGGCGTGATGATGGGGCCGATCATGGGCCCCTCGCTCGGCGCCTGGCTGACCGAGACTTATTCCTGGCACTGGGTGTTCTTCGTCAATCTGCCGTTCGGCGCGATCACCGTGATCGGGCTGATCATCTTCATGGACGAGACGCGGAAAGATCTCAGTCTCAAGTTCGACTGGTTCGGCTTCGCGGCGCTGGCGGTCGCGATCGGCTCGCTTCAGCTCGCGCTCGACCGCGGCGAGCAATTGGGCTGGCTCGAATCGGGTGAGATCCTTGCGGAGTTCATCGTCTCGGCCGTCGCCTTCTACTTCTTCATCGCCCACTCCTTCACCACCTCGACGCCGTTCATCCGCTTCGCGCTCTTCAGGGATCGCAACTTCGTCACCGGCTGCATGTTCATGGTCGTGATGGGGCTCGTGCTGTTCTCGACCATGGCGCTGGCCTCGCCCTATATGCAGAACGTGATCGGCTATCCCATCATCACCGCGGGCCTGCTGCTGGCGAGCCGCGGCTTCGGCACCTTCTTCGCCATGATGCTGGTCGGCCGCATGATGCGTTATGTCGAGGCCCGTACGCTGATCATCACGGGCCTGACGCTGACCGCCGGCTCGCTGTTCCAGATGACCGGCTGGACCGATTTGACCCAGGTGCCGGAGATCGTGACCGTCAGCGTCATCCAGGGCTTCGGCTTCGGCCTTGTCTTCGTGCCGTTATCGACGGTGGCGTTCCTGACCTTGTCGAATGAGCTACGCACCGACGGCACCGCGATGCTGACCCTGATGCGCAACGTCGCGAGCTCGGTGGGCATTTCCGTCGTCATCGCCCAGCTGACGCAGGGCACGCGGCGGACCTACGCGATCCTGTCCGAGCATATCAATCCATTCAACCACGCGCTCCAGATGCCCAGCGTCAGCGGCATGATCAATCTCTCCACCGACGCCGGCCGCGCCATGGCCGATCGCATGGTCAGCGTGCAGGCGCAGATCATCGCCTTTGCGCACGACTACCAGCTGGTGATGTTCTTCATCCTCTGCACCATCCCGCTCGCCCTGCTGATCGGCTCGACCAAGGCCACCCTGCGCAAGCAGGCGGCCGGGCCGGAACATGCGGTGATGGAGTAACGTGGGTCACAACTTCCGCCGTCGTCCTGGACAAGCGCAGCGCAGATCCAGGACCCATTACCCCAGGGAGGAGTTTGGTGGTAAGTCGTGGTTACCAGCCTCGCGCCACAACCTTTCCCTGGGGTAATGGGTCCTGGCTTTCGCCAGGATGACACCGGTTTATCGCGTGAGCAGTTACAACAATTCCTCGCAACCCAAATCCTCGACCGCCATCATCACGCGCTCCAGATTATTCCACCAGACGACCTCTGGGGTGTTGACGCTCCATTGCCAAACCGGCTTCGTGATGTGCCAGAGCACCGACCAGCGATAGTCTTGGTCCAGCGCGCCGCGTGTGTAGCCGGCGACACCGTACGCGATCAGCGTCTCATAGTAGCGGTTGAGCAGCGCCCGTTCGAGTGCCTGCCGGCGTTCCGGATACCATTGGGTCGCCATCATGTAGGCGAGATCGCTCGTAGGCACACCGATGCGCCACCGGTCGAAATCAAAAATGCGTACGCTATCGGCGACGCCGGCGCGCGGCACCAGGAAATTCCAGCAATGCGCGTCGCCGTGGACGACGGTCACGTTGCGGTGCGAATGGTAGCGCTGGAGCAGGTGGCCCGACTGGTCGATGAAGCGCCGGTAGAGGATTCGGCGCTCTTCGCTGAGGCGGTCGCCGAGCAGATCGGCGAAGCGGTCGTAATGGCCGGCGAAGGTCTCCATCTGCCTCACGCTTTCGTCGACGCTTGACCAGGAGCCGACAGCCTCACCAAGGCTGGCATGATCCCACCACGCACCGTGCCAGCGCGCGAGTGCGGTGACGATCGCCGTTGCCCGATCGCGCGAAGGCGGCAGCGGCCAAGCTGCCGCGATCTCATGGCTGCCGGTGAGATCTTCGAGCAGCAGATGCCAGTCCTGGCTCTCCTCGTCGAAATGGCCATCGTAGCAGCGCGGTACGATCTGCGACGGCATATTCGGTGCAAGATGAGTGTAGAAGGCCACTTCCTGCCGACCGGAATTGGCCAACGTCTTGGCGTAGGTCGGATGCGGCATCTTGAGGATCACGGAGGGCGGTGCCCCGGCGGATTCCCCGACATAACGCAGCCCAAGGCGGATGACCTGTGACACCATGGCCGGGTGCTGATGCAGCACCTTCACTTCGCGCACTGCGCCGGCGTCCAGTACGCCACTCCTACGCAGCGCAGCTGTCAGTTGGGCGGGCTCAACGACCGCCGGCAATTGTGGAGGTGTCATGAACCACGATGCCCCTGTCCCGCGTCATACTGCACGATCACGGCCGCAGGCGCCAGCGAACGACGTCGCGCCCGGCTCAGGCCGCCGCTGTCGAGTCGCGCACCGTCCGGACCACGACCGACCGGAGCTGTTCGAGATTGGCCGCCATGCCGGCGATCGCCTGCCTGACCTCCGCGGCGCGCTCGTTCACGGAGGCGGCGTCGCGGCTGACATCACCGATCTTGGCCGAGACCTCCTTGGCCGCGGAAGCCGATTCGGAGATCGACCGCGTGATCTCTCGCGTCGCGGCGTCCTGCTCTTCCATCGCGGCGGCAACCGAGGTGGCGACGCCGTCGATCTCGACGATGTGGCCTCCCATGGTTTCGACGGCATCGACTGCGGCCTGCGTCGAGGCCTGGATCTCGGCAATCAGCCGCGCGATCTCCTCGGTGGATTTGGCGGTCTGGTCGGACAGGGATTTCACTTCGGCGGCGACCACCGCGAAGCCACGGCCTGCCTCCCCGGCCCGCGCCGCCTCGATCGTGGCGTTGAGTGCCAGCAGATTGGTCTGGCCGGCGATGCCGCCGATGAGGTCGGAGACCTCGGCGATCTTCTTCACCGATCCAGCCAGCGTCTGGATGGTCGAGCGCGCCTGTTCCCGACCGGCGACCGCCGATTTTGTAACCGTGCTGGTCCGCGCGACCTGGGTTGCGATCTCGCGGATCGAAGCACTGAGTTCTTCCGCTGCGGCCGAGACGGTCTGCGAGCTGCCGAGGGCCTGGGTCGAGGCGGCTGCGACCGCCTGCGACTGTGTCGAGAGCGACCTTGCGATCTCGGACAGACTGGAGGCGGCACGCTCCACGCCTTGCGTCGCCGCGCTCGCGGTGTCGACCGAGCGGCCGGTCTCGCGCTCGACGGTTTCGGCCATCTGGTGCAGGGCCCCGCGCTTGGCGAGCGCCGCCTCATGCTCCTTCTGCAACTGCTCCTCGCGCAGCCGGGAATTCTCGACCGCCGCCTGCTTGAACACCAGGAGCGCGCCCGCCATCGAGCCGACCTCGTCCTGCCGATGCGCGAAAGGAATGTCGGCGGCGAGATCGCCGGTCGCGAGCTTTTGCATCGTGCTGGTCATGCGCACGATCGGGCGCATCACGCCGAGAGCGACGCCGAGCAGGCCCGCCGCAATGAAGGCGAGGACGGCGGCGGAGACGCCGAGGAGGATATAAAGCATGGAGCTGTCGCGGTCCGCGGCCAGCTTCTCCATGTCGGCATTCTGCTTGTTGGCGCTCTCGACGATGCTGTCGATGACGGCGCGGTGCGCGGTGTAGGCATCCTTGAGCTGCGCGTAGGCGCGCTCGGAGCCGGCCGTGTCCTTGGACTTGAGGGCGGGGAGGAGCTGGTCGGACAACAGCTTCCAGAACTTCTGCACCTCGGCGTCGGATTTCGACACCAGGGCCGTCTTCAGGTCGGCCGAGAGGCTGGAGGTGACCCAGAATGCCTTGCGCTCGTCGTAGTCCTTGCGGAGCTGGACCAGGCGTTCGCCATGGGCCGCAAGCTGGTCGGGCTCGCGCATGGCGAGCGTGGCCTCGAGATAGGCCTCGATCACATATTCCGGCGGCGGCAGAATGTCGGCGATGAGGTCATTGCCCAGCTTGATGTCGGAATAGAGCGGACCGCCGACCTTGAGCTCTTTCAAGGCGTAAAGGCTGGTGGAGACCACGGCGGTGAAACCGATCGCCAGAACGACGCCGAAAGCAATGATTGCGGAAGAAAGCGAAAGGCGAATTTTCATGGAATAATCCAATGGGGCCGCGCCGAATCCCACGGACCCTAGAGGATTACGGTAAACACGGGATTGCTTCGCGCAGAAATTGCATCGCGCGAGCTCCGAAAAAATACGGGAAACGGCGTCAGGTGAACGGTTTCGGGCAGCGAAATCAGGCCCGTCCTCCGCTGTCGTCCCGGATCGGCGCTCCGCCTGACCGGGACGACGCTGGGGTCACACGTCGAAAAACACCGTCTCGTTGTCGCCCTGGAGCCGCAGGTCGAGCCGGTACACCGGCTTGCCGGCCTCGCGCACGGCCGTCAGCGTGGCGCGGCGGTCGGCCGGCACCACCGCCAGCACGGGATCGGCAGCATTGCCGGCCTCGTCGCTGAAATAGATGCGGGTATAGAGATGCCGCAGCATGCCGCGGCCGAACACCGCAAGCAGGATATGCGGTGCCTGCGGCTTGCCGTCGGGATCGGGCACCGCGCCCGGCTTGATGGTTTCAAAGGAATAATTGCCGTCCTTGTCGGTGCCGCAGCGGGCAAAGCCACGGAAGCTCGCATTCGGCAGCGCGCGTTTGTCCTGCGGATCGGCGAAGCGCCCCTGCGCATCGGCCTGCCAGATCTCCAGCATGGCATCGGGCACGGCGACGCCATCGCCGTCGAACACGCGGCCCTCGATGCGGACACGCTCGCCGGTGACGTCGGGCGTTAGCGTCGAGTTGGTAAACGCGTCATTCCAGGCGTACTCGCCGGTCGGCGTCAGGCCGTATTTGAAGAACGGGCCGACGGTCTGCGACGGCGTGATCCCATTGTCCTGCACTTAATGGTTCTCCATAGGGGTGGCGTTCTTGCCGCGCAGCACGACATCAAAGCGGTAGCACAGCGCCCATTCGGGTTGGGTGTTCTCGAGATCGAACGATGACACCATCCGCGCCCGCGCCTTTTCGTCCGGCACCGAATTGAAGATCGGATCGAACGGGAATAGCGGATCGGCCGGGAAGTACATCTGCGTCACGAGACGCGTGACAAAGGAATGGCCGAACACCGAGAGGTGGATGTGGGCGGGACGCCAGGCGTTATGATGGTTGCCCCACGGATAGGCGCCGGGCTTGATGGTGACGAAGCGGTAATAGCCCGCAGCATCGCTGACAGTGCGGCCCGCGCCCGTAAAGTTCGGATCGAGCGGCGCCGGATGCTGGTCGCGGACGTGAACGTAACGGCCGCAGGAATTGGCCTGCCAGATCTCGACCAGCGAGTTCGGCACGCCGCGGCCGTCCTCGTCGCGCACATGGCCGTGCACGATGATGCGTTCGCCGAGCGGCTCGCCGGTGTGTTGGGTGGTGAGGTCGCTGTCGCCCTCGCGCACGGTCTCATGGCCGTAGACCGGGCCGGTCAGCTCCGACAGCGTATGGCGCATCGGGATCAAGGGCTTGTTCGGCGCGCGCTTGATCGAGCTCTTGTACTCGGGCGACAGCGGCAGCGGATGCGCCGTGTTGCTGTCGACGGGATAGATCAATGTCATTGGCGAACTCCTCCCCGGCCTTTTTCCGACCGGTCAACGCTTCCGCCAATCATTATAGGATATAACTAATTGGGGGAAGCGGCTTTGAGCCCTATTTGATCGGCGGACGCGGCAGGACGGCCTCGCCGGCTTCGAGCCGGTAGACATGGTCGAGCGAATACCATGGCGTCGCGACGTCGCGCTCGCTCGGATGTGGCGTGTCATGGCGCAGGAACTTGCCGATCAGCGCCTTGGTCACGCCGAACTGCACGTCGCTGTCGATATGCGGATCGGCGGGGTCGTAGACCTGCGAGATCAGCACCTTGAATCCGGGCTTGAAGATCAACGCATGCAGGTGCGCGGGACGATAGGGATGCCGGCCTTGCGCCTCCAGAAGGCGGCCGACCACGCCGTCGGTCGGAATGGGATAGCCGACCATCATCACGGAGCGGAAAGAGAAGGCTCCGTCGTGGTCGGTCGTAAACTTGCCGCGCAGGTTCATGTCGGCCTGCTCGGGGTCTTGGTTTTCATAGAGACCCACGGGCGATGCGTGCCAGACATCGACCTCGGCGCCGGCGACGGGACGGCCGTCCTTGTCCACGACGCGGCCGTTGACGAACAGCGGCGCGCCCGGCGTCTCGGAGCGGACGATCGATCCCCCATTTTCCACCCGCGGCGAGTTCAATCGCCAGAACGGTCCGAGCAGCGACTGGTCGGTTTCCGTGTTGCCCTGGTCGCCGTTGTTCAGCAGGCACACCAGCGGCGAGACGCCGAGCGAGCCTGCCATCAGCACGACCTCGTTATGCGTGTCGGTCGAGAGCTTGCCGAGCTCGGCGATGACAGCCGTGGCGTCGCGAAACTCTTTCTCCGTCAGGCGAACGTCGCGGACGAAGGCATGCAGGTGCTTGACCAGAGAGACCATGATCTGGCGCAGCCGCGGATCTGACGTCCGCTCCATCACCGCCAATGCCGCGGCCGTGACGTCCTGCTCGCTCGCGATGATCATGGCACGGTTTTCTCCCTGTCGTTCCGGGGCAGCCCGAGGGCTGAACCCGGAATCTCGAGATCCCGGGTTCGGTGCAAATGCCCCGCCCCGGGATGACGGCACGCTGCGCGTCTCGTCAATTCAGCTTCTCGATCGCGACAGCCACGCCCTGGCCGACGCCGACGCACATGGTGGCGAGCGCCAGCTTGCCGCCGCGCTTCTCCATGCCGTGCACGGCGGTGAGCGCGAGGCGCGCGCCGCTCATGCCGAGGGGATGACCGAGTGCGATCGCGCCGCCATGCGGATTGACGAAATCGGCATCGTCGGCAACGCCGAGCTGGCGCATGCAGGCGATACCCTGCGAGGCGAAGGCTTCGTTGAGCTCGATCAGGTCGAAATCGCTGATCTTCTTGCCGAGACGCTCCATCAGCTTGCGGGTGGCCGGCACCGGGCCGATGCCCATGATGCGCGGCGGCACGCCGGCCGAGGCGAGGCCGAGGATGCGCGCGCGGGGTGTCAGGCCGTGCTTCTTCACGGCAGCCTCGGACGCCAGGATCATCGCGGCGGCGCCGTCATTGACGCCGGAGGCGTTGCCGGCGGTCACCGTGCCGGGATTGCGCACGATCGGCCTGAGCTTGGTCAGGGCTTCCAGCGTGGTCTCGGGACGCGGATGCTCGTCCTTGTCGACTGTAACAGGGCCGGCCTTGCCGCCGGGAATGGTGATCGGGATGATCTCCTCGGCGAAATAGCCGGCCGCGATCGCGGCGCCCGCGCGCTGCTGCGAGCGGATCGCGAAGGCGTCCTGATCGGCGCGCGAGACCTGGAATTCCTCGGCGACGTTCTCGCCGGTCTCGGGCATCGCGTCGACGCCATACTGCGCCTTCAGCAGCGGATTGATGAAGCGCCAGCCGATCGTGGTGTCGAAGATCTCAGCCGAGCGCGAGAACGCTTCCTGCGCCTTGCCCATCACGAAGGGCGCGCGCGTCATGGATTCGACGCCGCCGGCAATCGCAAGCTCGATCTCGCCGGAGCGGATGGCGCGGCCGGCGGCACCGACCGCATCGAGACCGGAGGCACAGAGCCGGTTCAGGGTCTGGCCTGGAACCGAATCCGGCAGGCCCGCAAGCAGGAGCGCCATGCGTGCAACGTTGCGGTTGTCCTCGCCGGCCTGGTTGGCACAGCCGAAGAAGACCTCGTCAACCTGTGCCCAGTCGAGATTGGGGTGCTTGGCCATCAGAGCCTTGATCGGGGCCGCCGCAAGGTCGTCGGCACGCACCTTGGCGAGCGAGCCGCCAAAACGGCCGATCGGGGTCCGCACGGCATCGCAGATAAAGACGTCACGCATCGTTGTTCTCCCTGAATGCCGCGATCCGGCCTAAATTCTTCAATGTCGGCGGAGTTTTAGGAGGGTGCCCGCGGGAGGTCAATTGACCGATACGCGCGTGTTCCTGGGGGTGCGCACGCGAGTTGCGCATGCCGCGGTGCGGACAACGTGGAAAACCTCCCCTCCCCGGCCAAAGCGATAGGAGCGCGGGGCGAAATTTTGTAGGTTGCGCCGCCCATGACAATGCAACAACCGATCCCTGTACCGCCCCCCGACGATACGCCCGCGCCGCAGGCGGAAGCTGCCGCGCGCGTGACGCCGATGATGGAACAGTACCTTGAAATCAAGGCGGCGCATCAGGGCCTCTTGCTGTTTTACCGGATGGGCGACTTTTACGAGCTGTTCTTCGAGGACGCAGAGATCGCCTCCAGGACACTCGGCATCGTCCTGACCAAGCGCGGCAAGCATCAAGGCGCCGATATCCCGATGTGCGGCGTGCCAGTCGAGCGCTCCGAGGATTATCTGCACCGGCTGATCGTCGCCGGGCACCGGGTCGCGGTGTGCGAGCAGACCGAGGATCCCGCCGCCGCCAAGGCGCGCGGCAACAAGAGTGTCGTGCGCCGCGGCGTGGTGCGCCTGGTCACGCCGGGCACGCTGACCGAGGACACGCTGCTCGACGCGCGCGCCAACAATTACCTGCTGGCGCTCGCGCGCGCGCGCTCGTCTGCGGGCGGTGACCGCTTTGGCCTCGCCTGGATCGACATCTCGACCGCCGAATTCACGGTGACGGAATGTTCGGGCGGCGAACTTGCCGCGACGCTGGCACGCATCAATCCGAACGAGGTGATCGTCACCGACGCGCTCTATAACGATCGCGAGCTCGGACAGACTCTGCGCGAGCTGCCGGCGGTGACGCCGCTGACCCGCGACGTCTTCGACGGCGCCACCGCCGAGAAGCGGCTATGCGACTATTTTGCCGTCGCGACCATGGACGGACTGTCCCAGCTGACGCGGCTGGAAGCCACTGCCGCCGCCGCCGCCGTCACCTATGTCGACCGCACCCAGGTCGGCAAACATCCGCCGCTGTCGCCGCCCGCGCGCGAAGCCTCGGGCGCGACCATGGCGATCGATCCCGCCACCCGTGCCAATCTCGAACTGACGCGGACCTTGGCCGGAGAACGCCGCGGCTCGCTGCTCGATGCGATCGACTGCACGGTGACCTCGGCCGGCTCGCGCCTGCTGGCGCAGCGGCTTGCCGCGCCGCTGACCGATGCGGCGGCGATTGCGCGGCGGCTCGATGCCGTCGGCAGCTTCGTTGCTGACTCGGCCGCGCGCGAGGACATTCGCAGCATCCTGCGCGGCGCCCCCGACATGTCGCGAGCGCTGGCCCGTATATCCGTCGGCCGCGGCGGGCCGCGCGACCTCGCCGGCCTGCGCGACGGCATCATCGCCGCCGACCAGGTGCTGACGCGGCTTGACGAACTCGACCAGCCGCCGCAGGAGATCGCCGTGGTGATGGCGGCGCTGCAAAGGCCATCGCGCGAGCTCGCGGCGGAATTCGCCAGGGCGCTCGACGATCAACTGCCGCTGATCAAGCGCGACGGCGGGTTCGTTCGCCAAGGCTATGAGCCTGCGCTGGACGAAACGCGAAACCTCCGCGACGCCTCACGCCTGGTGGTGGCCTCGATGCAGGCGCGCTACGCCGACAACACGGGTGTGAAGGGTCTCAAAATCCGGCACAACAACGTGCTCGGCTATTTCGTCGAGGTCACCGCGCAGCACGGCGACAAGCTGATGTCGGCGCCGCTGAACGCAACCTTCATCCACCGCCAGACGCTGGCCGGCCAGGTCCGCTTTACCACCTCGGAACTGGGAGAGATCGAAGCCAAGATCGCCAATGCCGGCGACCGCGCACTCGGACTCGAGCTCGAAATTTTCGAGCGGCTCTGCGCCAAGGCTCTGGCAATCAGCGAGGAGCTGCGCGCCGCCGCCCACGCCTTTGCGCTGCTCGACGTCGCGACGTCGCTGGCCAAGCTGGCGATCGACGAGAACTATGTGCGGCCCGAGGTGGACGCGTCTCTCGGCTTTGCCATCGAGGCGGGTCGCCATCCGGTGGTCGAGCAGGCCTTGAAGCGCAATGGCGAGCCGTTCATCGCCAATGCCTGCGATCTCTCGCCGGGCCCTGCGCAAAAGTCCGGCCAGCTCTGGTTGCTGACCGGTCCGAACATGGCGGGCAAATCGACCTTCCTGCGCCAGAACGCGCTGATTGCGCTGCTTGCCCAGATCGGCAGCTTCGTGCCGGCGACACGCGCGCGGATCGGCATCATCGATCGCCTGTTCTCGCGTGTCGGCGCTGCCGACGATCTCGCCCGCGGCCGTTCCACCTTCATGGTCGAGATGGTCGAGACCGCCGCGATCCTGAACCAGGCCGGCGAGCGCGCGCTCGTGATCCTCGATGAAATCGGCCGCGGCACTGCGACCTTCGACGGCCTCTCGATCGCCTGGGCCGCGATCGAGCATCTGCACGAGAGCAATCGTTGCCGCACGCTGTTCGCGACGCATTATCACGAGCTGACGGCGCTCTCCGCAAGACTGCCGCGGATGTTCAACGCGACCGTGCGGGTGAAGGAATGGCAGGGCAACGTCGTGTTCCTGCACGAGGTGTTGCCGGGTTCGGCCGATCGCTCTTACGGCATTCAGGTCGCCAAGCTCGCCGGCCTGCCACCGGCCGTGATCACGCGCGCGAAATCGGTGCTGGCGAAGCTGGAAGCCCAGGACCGCGGTCAGACGGCGCGCGCGCTGGCCGACGATCTGCCGCTGTTCGCGGTGCCCTCGCGCGCCGCCGCAGAAGCCGCCCCGCCGAGCGAAGCCGAACTGCTGATGGACGCGGTGAAGGCGCTGCATCCGGACGAGATGTCGCCGCGCGAAGCACTGGACGCGCTGTATGCTTTGAAGGCCAAGCTGCCGAAGGCATGAGGTGCCGTGGGGTGGGTTAGCCGAAGGCGTAACCCACCACATACGTCACCGCAGAAACAAAAGAGGTGGGTTAACCTCCGCTAACCCACCCAACCGTTACCAG